>JAGNMU010000246.1 GCA_017991005.1 Gemmatimonadaceae bacterium
CGGATTCGGTTCGACGCAATCCGCACCGAAGGCTCTGAATCTTGCGGGCTGTGGGTCGGGGCCCGTAATTCTCCCAGCAATTATCCCACCGACTGGAGGTGCTGTGCGGTATTCGCGCCTGAGCATGCACGCATGTTTGCTGTTGGTTATGCTCCTCTCCCCGAGCCAGGTGCGCGCGCAGCGTTCACTCGCTCCCAGCAGTCCAAGCGGGCAAACGGCCACACCGGTGTTCGAGGGCTGGTACCGAAATCCTGATGGCACCTTCAGCCTGTCATTCGGCTACTTCAATCGGAACGGCAGCGAACGGCTCGAGATTCCGGTGGGTGATTCCAACTTCGTGTCGCCGGGCAATCGCAACCAAGGGCAGCCCACGCACTTTGCCCCCGATCGCCACTGGGGGGTGTTTGCCGTCGTGGTGCCCGCCGATTTTGGCACGCGGAAGGTGGTCTGGTCGCTGACGGTGCGGGGCACCACGGTCGCGGTGCCAGGCAGTCTCGCCGCCGATTGGGAGATCGACGCGTTGCAAGGGGAAGCCAGCAGCGACAATACCCCGCCCGTGGTACGCATCGGAACCACCGGCGCCGAGGCACGTGGGCCGCTTGGAGCGACGACGGGTCCGCTGACGGTTGCCGCCGGAAAGCCGCTGTCGCTCTCGGTGGTGGCCACCGATGACGGAAAATCCAAGGGCGCGGTCGATCTCACGTGGTTCAAGCATCAGGGGCCCGGCGATGTGTCGTTCGCGACGCCCACTCACCGGCTCTCACCCACCGGTGGCTCCGCGACGACGGCGGCCACATTCAGTCGACCGGGAGAATATCTCGTGCGCGTGCGCGCGAACGATCTGTCGCCGATGACGGCCGGACATGCACAGTGCTGCTGGACGAACGCATTTGTGAAAGTGACGGTGACACCATGAGGGCACCTTTGCCGGGGGATCGCATCATGTTCACGTGGCACACGCACGACGCACGTCGCATGGCCGCCGCATTCGCGATGGGGGTGGTGAGCGCAACTGCACTGCAGGCGCAGCGTACGCCGCCGACGCAGGCCGTCGCCGCGAAAACCGTCGCCGCGAAAACCGTCGCCGCGAAGACCGTCGCATCATCGGCCGCGAAGCCGACGTCGCGCGCGGTCACGTATACCCGTGATGTCGCGCCGATTCTGCAGCAGAAGTGCCAACAGTGCCATCAGCCGGGATCGATCGCGCCGATGTCGCTGCTCACGTACGAAGACGCCAAGAAATACTCGCGTCGCATTCGCACCAAGGTGTCGGAACGGTTGATGCCACCGTGGCACATCGACCGGACCGTTGGCATCCAGCAGTTCAAGAACGACGGTAGTCTAAGCGACGCGCAGGTGCAGACCATCGTCGACTGGGTGGACGCGGGCGCCCCGCTCGGCGACACCAAGGACATGCCACCTGCGATGACGTTCCCTGATCCCAATCGGTGGCAGCTGGCGGAAAAACTCGGCGCCCCCGATTTGATCATCAAGTCGAAGCCGTATACCCTCGCGGCCAAGACGCAGGACAAGTGGTATCGCCCCGTGGTCGAGACCGGACTCACCGAAGCGCGCTGGGTGCGCGCCATCGAAGTGAAACCGGTGCGCGCGGCGGATCGCAAGATCGTGCATCACGTGCTGGCGTACCTCATTCAGCCCGAGCAAGGTGTGACGGGATTGGCGAGCACGGCGCATGATCATCAGTCGAACGCTGGCCTGTTCATGGAATGGGCCGTCGGCAAGACTGGCCAGATCTTTCCAGAGGATGCTGGCAAGTTGATGCTACCAGGGTCGCAGATTCGCTGGGAAGTGCACATGCACGCCATCGGTGAGGAGATCAAAGAGAGCCAGGTGGAAATGGCGGTGTACTTCTATCCCAAGGGTTTCGTGCCGCTGCATCGCACCGTGCTGCGCATGTTCGATGTCTCGCGTCAGCGTGAACTCGATATTCCGCCGGGTGAAAAGACGATCACGCAGAACTTCTACGTGCTTCCGGCCCCGGCGCGACTCGAGAACTTCCAGCCGCACATGCATATGCGCGGCAAGGCGATGTCACTCGAAGCGGTGTATCCTGATGGGCGCAAGGAAGTGCTGAGCGCGGTCAGCAACTTCCAGTGGAATTGGCACATCAACTATGTCTACGCCACCGATGTCGCGCCGCTGCTGCCCAAGGGCACGATGCTGTCATTCACTGCGTGGCATGACAACACCGCGGGCAATCCCAACAATCCCGATCCGGCGCAATGGGTTGGTTGGGGTGACCGGACCGTTGATGAGATGGCGCACAACTGGATCGATGTGACGTACCTCGAGCAGGCTGAATTCGACAAGCTGGTGGCCGAGCGCAAGGCGAAAGCGGCCAAGAAGCCAGTTCCGTAGACGCGTGTTTCCCGAACTCTCTCCCGATTCCCTGTGATCTCGCACTCGTTCACGTCGCGCAGTCGTTGCACGCTGCTGGCAGGCGTTCTGCTCGCCGCCCCGTCGTTGTTGCATGCCCAACGCGCGGCGGGCACACCATTCACCACGGCGCAGGGCGAGTGGCCCAGTCACACAGGTGACACCAAGGGAACCCGCTACTCGCCACTCGACCAGATCAATGCCGCCAACTTCAGTTCACTCGAAGTGGCGTGGCGTTTCAAGACGGATCAATTGGGACCGCGTCCTGAATACAAACTGGAGGGCACTCCGCTGATGGTGGGTGGCGTGCTCTACACCACGGCCGGCACGCGGCGCGCCGTCGTGGCGCTGGATGCGGTAACCGGTGAGCTGTTGTGGATGCACAGCGAAAACGAAGGCGAACGCGGCGCGGCGGCGCCCCGTCCGCTCTCGGGACGCGGCCTGTCCTACTGGACCGATGGCAAGAGCGCGAGAATCCTGTACATCACGCCAGGCTATCAGCTCATCGCGCTCGACGCCAAAACCGGTGTGCGCATTCGCACGTTTGGTGATAGCGGCGCCGTGGATCTCAAGAAGCAGATGGATACACCAGTGCTGCCGGATCTGACGACGGGAGAGATCGGCTATCAGGGCGCGCCGGTGATCGGTCGTGATGTCGTAATCATCGGCGCGGCGTTTCGCGAAGGCGGATCTCCCAAGTCGTACCGCAACAACAAGGGTGACATCCGCGGCTTTGATGTGCGCACCGGAAAGAAGTTGTGGACGTTTCACACGATTCCGCGCAAAGGTGAATACGGCTACGACTCGTGGCTCAACAACTCGGCGGACGACGCGGGCAACACGGGCGTGTGGACGCAGATCACCGTCGACGAAGAGCTCGGACTGGTCTACCTGCCGGTGGAGTCTCCGACTGGCGACTACTTCGGAGGTCACCGTCCCGGCAACAACCTCTACGGCGAGAGTCTGGTGTGCGTCGATCTGCGGACGGGCGTCCGCAAATGGCACTATCAGATCGTGCGTCATCCCATCTGGGATTTCGATCTCGCCTCGGCGCCGATCCTTGCCGACATCACCGTGGGCGGGAAGGCCGTCAAAGCCGTCGCGCTGCCGACCAAGCAAGGCATTCTCTATGTGTTCGATCGTGTGACCGGCGTTCCCGTCTGGCCCTTTGAAGAACGTGCGGTGGAGAAGGGTGAGGTGCCCGGTGAGTGGTACGCCCCAACTCAACCAATCCCCACCAAGCCGGCGGCGTACGCACGAAACGGTGTCACGCTGAACGATCTCATCGACTTCACGCCGGCGCTCAAAGAGGCAGGCCTTGCGGTGGCGTCACGCTTCAAGCTCGGGCCGATCTTCACGCCCCCGGTGTTGAGCAAAGCGGACGGCCCACTTGCCACACTCTCCAACGGACCCACCAACGGTGGTTCCAATTGGCCTGGCGGCTCGTTCGATCCGGAGACGCACATCGTCTATCTCGCGGCGACGAATGCGTCACCCTCGCCGTTGGGCCTCGTGGTGCCCGCCAAAGGTGTGTCCGACATGAATTACGTGCGCGGCTTCGCGCCACCGCCCGGCGGCGGACGCGGCGGCGCGAGCATGTCGGTGCAAGGCTTGCCCTTGCTCAAGCCTCCCTATGGCACGATCACGGCGATCAACCTCGACAACGGCGAGTTTGTCTGGCAGGTGCCGCACGGCGAAACGCCGGACGCCGTTCGCAATCACGAGGCGCTCAAGGGCGTCACGATTCCGCGCACGGGACAAGCGGGTTACTCGGGTACGCTGGTGACAAAAACGCTGGTGATTGCGGGTGATCCGGAAGTCACCACGCTGGCGCCGCGTGCGCGCAGCGCCGTTCTGCGCGCCTACGACAAGGCCACCGGGAAGGAAGTGGGCGGCGTGACCATTCCGGCGCCACAAAGCGGGTCGCCGATGACGTATGCCGTGAACGGCAAGCAATACATCGTCGTGGCCGTCAGTGGAGGTCCGTATTCGGGCGAGTATATCGCGTTCCGGCTGCCAAACGCGAACAGCCGATGATGCCTGAGTCGTATCGCGGTCAGCTTCGCCAGCGTGTTCGGAGGCGGGCCTTCACGCTGCTGCCGGCGTTGGTGGCGATTCCGCTGTTAGCGTCCGGCGCCGCCGCCAACGACGTGGAGGTGCGTCGAGCGGCAGACGCGGCCGAGCGTACGACTTGGGACAGCGTCTTCAGCGCTGCCCAGGCGGAGCGGGGCCAAAGCGCGTACAAGGACGCTTGCGCGCGCTGCCACCGAGAATCGATGGCGGGTGCCGACGAAGCCCCGGCCTTGACCGGCAGCGCGTTCATGAGCGCGTGGAACGGGCAGACCTTGGGCGATCTGCACGAGCGCATTCGCACCTCGATGCCGACCGATACGCCGGGCGTCTATGGCCGCCAACAGGTCGCCGACGTGATCGCCTATATGCTGCAATTTAACGGGTATCCGGCTGGCGCGGCCGAACTGTCCAAGGAATCGGACGCGTTGAAAGAGGTGCGTTTCGTGGCAGGTAAACCGTAGTCCCAGAAGGCGTTAGCTGCGGTCGGCTACAGCTCCGGTGTATACCGCGCCACCATGGCTTCGCGTGTTTCCGGTGGTGTAGAGATGCCGGTCTGATCGTTCAACATCTCGCCGATGGTGGGCAGGGTGCGGCGATCGATCTGACTGCTGGCCGACCAGAGCTGCGACCGCATGAGCGCTTTCGCGCAGTGCACGTAGGCGGCGCGCACGGCCACACGGATGACCAGCTTGGGCGCCCGGCGCTCGTCGGTGCAGGCGGCGATGTCCTCGGGGTCTTGTGACAGGACCGCATCCCCGTTCACGCGCAGCGTTTCGTCCACCCCGGGGATCAGAAACAGCAGGCCCACCGATCCCGTGGTGACGATATTCTCGAGCGAATCGAGTCGGTTGTTGCCGGGCGCGTCGGGGATGAGCAGGTCGCCGGACGCCGCGATCTTCACGAAACCGGGCGATCCGCCGCGGGGCGAGGCGTCCAACTGGTGGTGCGCGTCCGACGTGGCCAGCAGTACAAACGGCGACAGCCCGATGAAGCGCTGGCAATGCACGTCGAGCGTGGTGATTTCCTTGCGACGCGCGCGCTCGTGAGGCTCCGCGTACAGGGCGCGCAGCGCCGGCAGGCTGGTGATGATCATTCGCAGCGGGGTTGGAAAGCGGTGCCGATCGACGCGGGAACCGGCGCGAAACTCGTTGCCCGTACGTGCCGAAGTACTGGAGAGTTACTGCGCTGCCGACAACTTTGATACGCCATGACTGAACCCAAGTACTCGGACGAGGAGATGCGGGCGATCCTCCGCGACGCGGCGGAGCGGTCGACCGATGACGACGCCCGTCATTCACTCGCGGACATCGAGCGTATCGCCTCGGAGGTGGGAATTCCTGCCGCACTCGTCCGGGATGCGGCCGCGTCGCTGCCCGCGCGCGACCCGGTCGCGCCCCACGAGATCCGAACCGCTCCCACGTCGGTGCAGCTGGTGCGCCACGTCGACCGGGCAGCGTCGGAGGCCGAGATTCTTGAAGCGCTGTCATTGATCAGGCAGCGACTGGGCGTCACGGGGCAAACCCGGCAGGTTGGACGGGCCGTCGAATGGTTCTATGACTCCGGATACAGCGGCGCGACGATATCCGTGCTCCCCGACGGGGAACGCACGGTGGTGCGAGTCGATGCGCGGGCCGACGGGCGGCAGTTTGTGCTCTACTTTGGCGCGGGTGCGGCAGCGCTCTTTGCGGGATTCGTGATGATGGCCGGACATGCCTCGCCGTCGGCTGCGGTGATCACCGCGGTCGGGACGGCAATCCCGGCGTTCGTGGTCGCACGCGCGTGGTTCAATCGTTCGGCGCGCGCCATGTCCGCCAAACTCAGCGCACTGGCCGACGAACTCGCACGACGATTGAGCGACGGTCGTCGATAGCGCGACTACGGCGTGGTGTACAGCACCGCCCCACTGCGGTGCACACGATCCGCCCAGTCATCAACGCTCGTCCATTCGGCAATCGTCGATGCCGCCGGGGCGTC
>JAGNMU010000247.1 GCA_017991005.1 Gemmatimonadaceae bacterium
CGTGCCTTTCACAAGCTGCCCTTGCTCCAGCGCGCCCTGACGGGCAAACTCTCTCTCCACATCACCGCCGCGTAAGCGGCTATTCCGAGGCACTCACCCGAATTTCAACTGAAGTCGGGACAGACCCGAAATCCGTATCCCCAGCGGAAGAACCGGTCGTGGTAGCTACCAGAAGCTACCTCTTGCGTATGCGGAGTGTCGACCTCAAGGTGCTCAAGAGTCGCCTCAGCAAGTACGTACGCCTGACTGCCAGCGGCGAGACAGTTCTCGTGACTGACCGCGATTGGGCCGTGGCGGAATTGTGCACGCCCGAGGGACGAAGCGCCTTCGCGTTCGATGCGCACTTGGCCGAGGCAGTCCGACTCGGAAGGCTGAAACGGCCGTTGCTGGTTGGCAGCGAACCGCCGCCTAGTCATCCGGTTCCGTCGCTCGGCGAGCTGGTGCGCGAACTCGACGCGAATCGTGAGAACCGGTGATTTACCTCGATTCCTCGGTCGCGTTGGCGCATCTGCTCGCCGAAGATCGTTCGGCACCTGATCTCGTGTGGCGCGATGCGGTCGTCAGTAGCCGATTGCTCGAATACGAAATCTAGAACCGGTTGCACGCGAAGGATCTGGCCAAGAGCCACGGCGACGACGGCCGCACGATGCTGCAGCTTGTCGCGATGCTGGAAGTCGTATCGCTCGTACTGTCGCGCGCACTGGAACTATTCCCCGTTGTCGTGCGCACGCTTGGCGCGCTGTATCTCGCGTCTATCGAGTTATTGAGCGCGCAGCGACAAGAGGTTGTTCTCGCGAGCTATGACATACGCTTGCCCGAGGCGGCGCGTCGGATGGGGGTTCCGCCGCTTCAGGTTTGCGTATTCTCATTCCTTCTTTCGGGCTTGGCTCTGAACTATCTGAAAGATCCGGATATGTGCGACATCGTCGGAATCTCTCACGCGAATCGCGACGCGGTTGCCGTTGATACCGACAGGGATTCCATCGACTGTGGTTACCAATCGCTTGCTGATTGATCCGTCGCGACGGAGACTGAGCGCAGACCATCCCTTGGCGCCCGGAGCTATGGCGTCGACGATCCACAACTCACCTGCGGCTGATGAGAAGATGGCTTCGGACGAAGCGAGAGAGTCGGCGAATTCCCCCTGACGAGCGAGCCTCTCCAGTTCGGGAAGGTTCACCGGACGCTCTGGGTGCGGGCCGCGGAGGCTCTCAAGCTGCTGAGCGATCGACGTCTCGCGCATTTGTCGAGAAACCTGCTGTCGTCGACCAGGCAACTCTACCCGCGACACTAGCCGCCCTGTCGGGTTGTACAGCTCAACCACGCGCTTGTCAGTCGGGACGACGGCAATAAGGGAATCCCATACGGCAACTTGCGCGGAACCCGAAAGGCGCACGACATCGACCTCGCGGGCAATCTTGTTGCCGAACTTCATTTCAAATTCGAACAAGCGAAGATCGGCAAAGGAAAGCAAATCTCGTATCTCACCGTTCTTGATGATCGATACCGTCGCCTTTGAAGATCCGGTCGCCGCGGTGGTGCCGGGTTGTCGTGTGCCGGCCGTGTGCACGACGACACGACCATCCGGAAGTACTCCAGCGATCTTGGTTCCCGCGCGCAGTTCTCCATTGACCGCAGTACTCGAAAGTGTCCCGCGGTCGGGGTGAAACAATGAGAGTCGGTGCGAACCGATATCGACAACGGCGATGGTATCGCGTCCAACGAGCATGGCGTTTGATGCTTTGGCAATGTCTCCAGGCCCGCTTCCACTTCTCGCCAGCAGCTTCTGTCCTCGCCCGAAGGAATCGAACAGTAGCAACCGAGCTCCGACTGGTGAGTACGTGACCAATCGACCATCGGAGAGTGGAAGCCCCTGCCGAACATAGGTTAAGTCAAAGTCGGCCGGGTCATCCGCGCTCGTTTCGAGAATTGGCTCACGACTGAGTGTGTACTCGGCCAGCTGCTCGATCGAATCCCCAGCGCGAACAACACGGACCGAATCCGACGCGAAGTTTGGCGCATTTGACAGCGCCAGCGTCGCGCCCGGAGGCGACCTATCCGCTAGGAGCGAGTCGATAATGGCAGCAAAATCGGCTTCGGAGACGGCGCCAGAGACGCGCCATCCGTTGACAAGAAATGTCGGCGTGCTATGGACCCCCAGCTGCGAGCCGACTCCCACAGCACGTTCGACCGCGGACAGAGATGCGGGGTCGCGGAGACACTTCACGAACGCCTGCGTGTCCCGGATTCCCGCATCCCCGGCGAATGTCGACCACGATCTCTCCCCCAGCGCGCCCTGTCGCGCGTACACTGCATTCGCGAACGCATGGAACGCGCCATGCCGGTCAGCGCACTCCGCGGCTCGTGCCGCCGGTCTGGCAAACGGATGTATGGTGGTGAGTGGAAAGTGTACGAATCCCAAAGACACCTTTCTGCCGAATCGCTTTTGAATCTTCTGCACGGTGGCGCTGGCTTCACGGCACGCCGGACACTGGAGGTCGGCAAACTCGAGAATCTGAATCTGAGAATCGGGTCGGCCGTCCCACTTCGCGACCTCCGTAGCCGCCTTCCAGTCAGGGATGAACGAAATCGGTGGGGGTGTAGTCGATTCCGTGAGTGTCTCAGATCTCAACTCACGCCGAAGCACGACGAACGCCAGCGTTGCCACGACTACTGTGAGTACTGCAGTGGACGCAACTTCAACCGTGCGAGCGATTCTTGTCATTGGAGGTCTCGACTGCTGCGAGGGGACTACGGACTTGACGAAAGATTGCGATTCAGATGCCCACTAGGTCTGGGAGCAGACACCGCAGGCGCAATGACCAAAAATGCACGTACCGTAGACCGAACCTGTATGCGGGCTCACGCGACAATCGGGGCCTGACTCACAGCAGTTGTTGGCAAACGAGTGGTAGAAACCATCATCATCGCACGTGCTGCATGTTCCACCTGTGTATTCTTCCTGCGCGGTCGCGTCGGTTGACGCGATCATTGACAGGGCCACCGCCGCGACAGCCAGTATCCGCCGGAACACAGCAACTTTCTTCATACCGCCTCCACAATAGATCGTTTTAGGGAACTACCAATGTTCGCGCGCTCGAACGTGCCCCCCCCCCCGAACTTGTCAAGAGTTTTTTTGCTGACCAGCGCGACCTGAGTACGCTATGGCCCAGCTTGCCTGCAGCTTGTCCCTCGTCCTTCAAGTCCGTGAGGCGGTACGTACGCGCCGCAGCCTTTCTTACTTCATCCACCATTCGAGATGAGCCGCTCGCTCGTTCGCGCCATACTACTGGTCGCAGCAACCGCCCTTGCCGCCTGCGCCAGTGACACCAAACCGGCCGATCCACTGGCCGTGAACGCCTCCGCGCCGCCCTCAGCGGACCTCAAGGCACTCTTCGCCTCCAGCGACGAAGCCGTGTTGGTGCGCAACCCCATCGTCGGAATATTCCGCGGCGATCTGCGCCATACGTCCACCTTTGGCGAGTACCAGTCGGATGCGTACTACGCGGCGGAAAAGGCCGCAGCCGAGCACGACCTCGCGGCGCTCGACAGCATTCCGCGCGCCTCGCTCAATGCCGACGACCAGATCAGTTACGACACGTTCAAGTGGCAGCGGGCGATGGATCTGCGCGGCTATCAGCCGGAGTTGCTCGACGCCATCAAGGTGCGGCCGATTGACCACTTCAACGGCTTCCACACGTTTTTTGTGGACGTGTCGTCAGGGCAGGGTGCGGCGCGTTTCAAGACGGTGAAGGACTACGACGATGGACTCGAGCGCCTGAAGGGCTACGCGCGTGAGCTCGATACCACGCTGGTGAAATTTCAGGCCGGATTGGCGAGTGGCGTCGTGCATCCCAAACTCGTCACCGCCAACGTGATCAAGCAGCTCGACACGTTTCTCAAACAAGGGGTGGATTCGTCGCCGCTGATGGGGCCCGTGCAGACGTTTCCGGCCGACGTGCCGAAAACTGATCAGCTGCGCCTGTCCGACGGCTACCGCGAGGTGATGCAGCAGCAGGTGATCCCGTCTTTCACACGGCTGCGCGCGTTTTTGAATGACACGTATCTGCCGAAATCGCGCGACAGTGTCGGTATGTCGGCCATGAAAGGCGGGCCGGCCGTGTACGCGTATCTGGTAGCCGTCAACACCACCACGTCACTCACTCCCGATTCGATTCACAAGCTGGGCCTGAGCGAAGTGGCGCGCATCACGGCCGCAATGGATTCCATTCGTTCCAAGGTGGGATTCAGCGGCGATCTCAAGGCGTTTTTCAACGACCTCCGCACCAACAAGAAATATCAGCCCGCATCCAAGACGGCCTTGCGCGAAGGGTACGAAGCGATCGGCCGCCGCGTAGATGACAAAGTCCGCACGCTTTTGGGCACCATTCCCAAAGCGCCGCTCGAAATTCGTGCCGTGCCGCCGTTTCTCGAACAGAGTCAGGCGGCCGGGTACTACCAGCAGGGCACACCAGACGGCTCGCGTCCCGGCTTCTTCTACTTCAACACGTACGATCTGCCGTCGCGCAGCCTGTGGGGCATGGAAACGCTGTATCTGCACGAAGGTGCACCGGGACATCACTTCCAGATTTCGCTCGCGCAGGAGAACGACGCGCTGCCGAACTTCCAGCGTTTTGGCGGCAACAACGCCTACGTAGAAGGGTGGGCGCTCTACGCCGAAAGTCTTGGACCCGAGCTGGGCATGTTTGTCGATCCGCTGCAGCAGTTTGGATCACTGAACGACGAGATGCTGCGCGCGATGCGACTGGTGGTGGATACGGGGTTACACGAAAAGGGATGGACGCGCGATCAGGCGATCGAATACATGCTCGCCAATTCGGCGATGGGTCGTACCGATGCCACGTCTGAAGTGGAGCGCTACATCGCCATGCCCGGTCAGGCGCTGAGCTACAAGGTGGGACAGCTCACGATCCGGCGACTCCGCACCAAGTCGGAACAGGCGTTGGGGCCCAAGTTCGACATTCGGGCGTTTCACGCGCACATCCTGATGTCGGGCGCGCTGCCGCTCGAGGTGCTGGAGGCGAAGATCGACCGGTGGATCGCGTCGCAGCGTGGGGCGTAAACCAGACCTAGCGGCGCGGCGCGTAAACGGCAGGACACCGAATGGGTGACGAACCGGGGCGGGCAGGCGAACATCGCCGGTCCGCCCTGCGTATCTTTAACGGCTGTTCGTCCCTTCCCGACACTCCCTCATTTCTCTACTGGAGCGACCATGCGGTCCCTCGGGCTCGCCCGTCTGTCACTCGCCCTTCCCTTGGCACTCGTGCCCGCGCTGCTCGATGCGCAGGCCGCGACCAAACTCAATCGCTACGGCAATCCGCCCAAGGTCACGCCGGCGCCCACGGCGGCCGGCATCACGGTGCGCGATCTGCAGATTCGCCTCTACCAGTTCGCCGACGACTCC
Organism: Gemmatimonadaceae bacterium; assembly: GCA_017991005.1. Taxonomy (GTDB): domain Bacteria; phylum Gemmatimonadota; class Gemmatimonadetes; order Gemmatimonadales; family Gemmatimonadaceae; genus Gemmatimonas. Next base: position 5,426 of record JAGNMU010000247.1, read on the forward strand.
ATGATGGGGCGTCAGGTGGGCCGCTTGGGCAACAAGAAGGGCACCGACTACATCGCCGCCGAAGTGAAGCGTCTGGGACTGCTGCCGGCTGGCGACAACGGCACGTATTTCCAGGTGCTGCCATATCACCTGCGCAAATTCACCGAACACTCGCGCGTCACCGTCGACGGAAACCCGTTGGCGTGGAACGTGGATGTGGTGGCGATTCCGGGACAGCGCGCGCCGCGCGCCATTGCCAACGCCGAGGTGATTTTTGGCGGCACGGCGGGTGATACCACCACGCAGATCTCGGCGGCGCAGGCCGCGGGCAAGTTTGTCGTGCTGTTGCCGGCGGCCGGCGCGCGCGGCGCCGGTGGCCCGCAGGGTCCGCAGGCGTTCGGTGGTGGACGTGGTGGTGCACCCGCAGCGCCCAGCCGGTTTGCTGATGCCGCCGCTGTGGCCACGGTCGATCTCGACGCACTCACGCCCGCACAGCGCAAGGCGATCAACGAACCCACGGTGGCCTCGCAGGCCGCCGCTGGTGGCCGTGGTGGCCCGCCAGCCGGTGGTCGTGGTGGTGCCGCGCCGGCGCCAGTCGATTCACTCGCGCTGCTCAAGGGGCAACTGGCGGCCTTGCAGCCGCAGCCGACCCTGCGCATCACCAAGGCCGCGGCCGCGCGTCTTTTCGCGCTCACCAGCTTTGAAGGCGTCGCGCCGGGCGCCAAGGGCGGCATCGTGAACGCGTCGCTCGATTTTGTGGACATGCCCAGCGAATTCGCGCGCAACGTGATTGCCGTGATTCCCGGCAGCGATCCGGTGCTCAAGAACCAGTACGTCGCCATTGGCGGTCACAATGATCACGTGGGTTTTGCCACGCCGGTGGACAAAGACTCGATCAAAGTGTTCAACGACATGCGCATCAAGTGGCAGATCGCCAACAACATGGCGCAGCCCACCATTGAGGTGACGTCCAAGTTTGTCGTGAACATGGACAGCATTCGCAAGATCCACCCCAAGGCGCGCATC
>JAGNMU010000248.1 GCA_017991005.1 Gemmatimonadaceae bacterium
CGGCGTGATTTTCGGGTATCTGGGCTACCTGATGCTCTCCGGCGTCTTCGCCCGAAAGTTTTCAACCATTGCGCTCAGTGTCGCGGTGACGGCGGCATGGGGCGCCATGGTATGGGGCGTGCTGCCAGGGCAAATGGGCGTGAGCTGGCAGGGCCATCTCGGCGGTTTTGTGGGCGGCGTGCTGGCCGCGCGTTGGATTCACGCGCGGGCGCAGCGGTAGCGGACAGCGCGCTGTTTATCGGGGAGATCTGACTACTTCGCGAACTCGCGAATGCGCAGATGCCGGATGGCGAGCTGTCCGCGGTGATCGCCCTGAATGCCAATCAGACCGCTCGACGTCTTCGCGAAGTTGGGCCACTTCCCGAACTTGCCCTTGGCCACACGTTCAAGAAAATCGGGCGTGCCGTAGTCGTAGGACGCGGTCATGGTGCCGTTGAGCCAATGCTCCACGTGGGTGCCGCGCACCAGGATGCGCGTGCTGTTCCACTGGCCGGCAGCACGCACGACGCCGCGCGGCGATGCATACAACGAGTGCGCGGCACCGGCCGAGGTGATCACGTTGCGTCCATCCGGATGACGTGCATCATCGAGCAGCGCGTACTCGGGTGCACTCCAGTAGATCTTCTCGTATTCCTCAGTCGCGCGATAGAACACGCCGGAGTTGCCACCCTCGTTGAGCATCCAGTCGAAGGCCAGTTCGAAATCGGTATACGTCTTGCGCGTGACGATGTCGTTGCCGACGCCCGTTTTGGTGAGGATGCTGTCGTTGGCACTCCAGCCCTCAGGCACCGCTTGCGACTGGTAGCCGCGCCAATTGTCGAGCGATACCATCGAACGCCAGCCGTCCTTCACCTCGGTGGCGCTGAGAAACGCTGCGGCCGGTGTGGCGGAACGTGACGCACGCGCGCACCCCGACTGCACCAGCATGGTGAGACCGAGACACGTGGCGAGCACCATCGAACGTGAGCGAATCAGCGGAGACATGAGCGAGGCGGAAAATGAGATGCGGACGACAGCCGTGGTGGGCTTCGCACGCAGAAGATCCGATGGTGCGCGCGTAGGGGAAAGGTAGCTCGCGACGCTGGACATTGCTTCCACGTCGCCGTGATGCCATGGTATGCATCGCGGACGGTCGGCCCGACACCCCGCATCACTTCGTACGTCATCACCAGACTCGCCATGCCCACTCGATGCCTTCGCGCCGTACTCACGGGGCTGCTGCTGGCCACCGCGCCACTTGCCGTCGTGTCGTCGGTATTCGCACAGCCGGCACGCGCGGGCAATCCGGTGCTCAGCGGATGGTACGCCGATCCCGAAGTCCACGTCTTCCAGAACCGGTATTGGATTTACCCGACCTACTCGGCGCCATACGGCGAGCAGACGTTCATGGATGCGTTTTCGTCGGTCGATCTGGTGACATGGACCAAACACGCCCGGATTCTCGATACCGCGGGTGTGAAGTGGGCACGCCGAGCGCTCTGGGCGCCGTCCATCGTGGAGAAAGGCGGTTGGTACTATCTGTTCTTTGGAGCCAATGACATTCAGAACGACCAGCAGCAGGGTGGAATCGGTGTGGCACGATCCCGGTCACCCGCGGGTCCGTTCACGGACTATCTGGGCAAGCCACTCATTGATCGGTTTCACAACGGCGCGCAACCGATCGATCAGATGGTGTTTCAGGATCGTGATGGCGTGTTCTACATCGTCTATGGCGGTTGGCGCCACTGCAACATCGCGCGCCTGAACGACGACTTCACCGGTTTCGTCCCGTTCGCGGACGGCACGACGTTCAAAGAGATCACGCCGGCCGGCTACGTCGAAGGCGCCTACATGCTGCTCAAGGACGACAAGTACTACTTCATGTGGTCCGAAGGCGGCTGGACCGGGCCCAACTACGCCGTCGCGTACGCCGTCGGCTCGTCGCCGTTTGGACCGTTCGAACGCGTGGGCAAGATCCTGCAGCAGGATTCCACCGTCGCGACAGGCGCCGGTCACCATTCCGTGCTGCACGCTCCCGGTTCACCCAACTGGTATATGGTCTACCATCGGCGGCCGCTGGGCGAGACCGATCGCAATCACCGGGTGGTGAGTATCGACGCCATGCACTTCGATGCGACGGGACGCATCCAACCCGTGGTCATCACGAAGGCGGGCGTCGCTGCCGACTCGCTCAAACCCGCTCTGTCACCTCGCCGCTGACCATCACGGCTTGCGTACGCTGGCAAAAAACGTCCAGATCACGTCGGTCGCGTTCATCGCCGTGGTGGGTGTGTCGCCCATCCGGCTGCCGGCCTTCCCGCCGGGCCAGGCGTGCCCGTTGTCGGACAGGAGATGCACCTCGACGCGCCGGTTCGCGGGGCACTCGTAGCGCGTGACCCGGTCGGTGCCTGACTCCTGCGTGACAGGTGTGGCGGTGCACCCGTTGGCGCGCGCCCAATAGCTGCCCTGCTCGAGCGCCGGGCGCGTGGGGGTGCCGTCCCACTGACTGGCGCCTCGTCCGCCGCCAAGTCCTCCGGTCGACGGGACGGACTTGTCGAGCAGGCCGTTGATCATGATTGCCGATACGGGATGCGCCGGCGCGGGTTCGTCGCCGAATATGGCGCCCACCACCGGCGCGATGGCGGCCACGCGCTGTGAGAGTTCTCGGCCCAATCGATGACTCATCATGCCGCCATTCGACATCCCCGTCACGTAGACCCGTGCCGGGTCAACCGGATACGCCGCGCTCAGGGTGTCGAGCAGCGCGTTGATGAAACCCACGTCGTCAACGCGAGTCTTCATGGCGTGCCCACAGCAGTGCGACGCATTCCACGTCAGCAACGGAATGCGCGGTCGCTGCGACGTCCCCTCGGGATACACCACGAGAATCCGCTCACGCTCCACCAGGCGCGTGAAACCGGTCATCTGCTCCGCGTTGGCTGCGTTTCCACCGCCTCCGTGCAGCACGAGCACCACGGGAACGGGCGCACTGTTTCGGTTGAGACCGTCGGGCGCGCGCACGACGTACGATCGTGCGATCCCGTTGTGGCGGAACGTGTGTGTGCCCGCCGGCACCTGATTCGCGCGTCGCGGGACAGGGCGCAGCTGCGCGTGCGCGGGTGACAGCGGCATCATCGCGGCTCCCACCAGCACAGTACGAACGACGAGCGGCAGTCGAAATCGTGGTGAGATGGTCATGCCCGTTGGACTCTCGCTGACCCACCGGTGTTAAGCGGCATTCGTGCGCAACGGTGGCGACGTGTACGGTAGCGCCTGCTCCGCCCCGGAGTTAGCGTGGCCACAATCGGTCGCGATCTGCGCGCCGCCACGCCTTCTGCTCGATATCTCTCGTCTCCACGGTGTGATGTCCATGTCGCTCGCTGGTTCGCCATTTCCGGCCCTCCTGTTTCTCGCCCGTCACACGGTGGCGCTGGTGCTGCTCACCGGGTGCGCACTCGTCGCGCAGACCCCACCAGCCACCGCGCCGACCGCGTCAGGAACGCTGCCGAAAGTGCTGGTCATCGCGACGGGCGGAACCATCGCCGGCGTCCAGGACGCACCCGGCACACTCGGCGGCTACCGCGCGGGCACCCTGTCGGCTGACCAGATTCTCGCGTCGGTGCCCGAGCTGTCCAAACATGCCGTCATCGAAGCGGAACAGTTCTCGAACGTCCCGAGCACGGCCATCACACCGGCGCAGTGGCTCGCGCTTTCCAAGCGCATCGAGTCGGTGTTGCGTGACCGGAAAGACGTGGCCGGCGTAATTGTCACGCACGGCACCGATCGGCTCGAGGAAACGGCATTCTTTCTGTATCTGACGGTGCGTTCGGACAAACCGGTGATCGTTGTGGGAGCGCAACGACCAGCCACGGGCATCAGTCCCGATGGGCCGATCAATTTGCTGGCAGCAGTGCGCACCGCCGTGTCACCCGAAGCGGTTGGCAAAGGTGTGATGGTGGTGATGGACGATCGCATTCTCTCGGCCCGCGAGACCCGGAAGTTGTATCAGCGAACGGGTGGGTTTTCCGGCGGCGAGATGGGCATGCTGGGCGTGGTCAGTGGCAGCGGTCCCGAGTTTCTGTTTGCGCCGGTGCGTCGTCACGGTACGCAGAGTGAATTCGACATGCGCAATGTTGATTCGCTGCCGCAGGTGGAACTGGCGTTCACCTATCCGGGCGGTACCGGCCCGCGGTACGACAAGCAACCGGCCGGGATCGCGGTGCAAAGCAACGGCTTCACACGCGCCGAGTCGGAAACATTCACCGCGCTGCGCCGCGCGGGTGTCGTGGTGGTGACGGTGTTTGCCGGTGGCGACAACATGACGGCGGTTGGTCGTGGCGGTGGTGCGCCGCCCGTGGCAGGACCGACTGCAGCTCCCGCGCGCGATAGCGCGCGCGCCGCTGCGGGTACCGACAGTACGCGCGCACCTGTGCAACCGCCCACACCGCCGATGGTCACGGCGCAGCATTTGACGCCGGCCAAAGCGCGCATTCTGCTGATGGTGGCGCTCACGCGTACGAAAGACCCGCGGGAGATTCAGCGGATGTTTTTGCGGTATTAGCGGCGGGTCCGCTGCGCACGGCGCACTGCTCACTGCTCACTGCTCACTGCTCACTGCTCACTGCTCACTGCTCACTGCAGATACGAGACGGAGAGACTTGGGATTTGGGACTTGGATTCAGGGCGAGACGTAGGACACGGACTGTCGACGGTCGACTGTCGACTGTCACCTGTCTCGCTCTCGATGTTCGTCTCCGTCTCAAAGTCCCGCTGTCTCTCCGTCCCGCATCTGTGGTTCGCCATTCTCGCCACGCCATTTCACGTTCCCCGCGCGTACCTCGCGGTGATGCTCACGCTTCGACGCTGGTGAATGCTTCGGAGAGCAACAACCACCCCATCGCCGTATGCTGCCATTCGGCGACGTACGTACCGCGCATGTGCTGCACACCGGCACGCGTCTGCCAGGTACCCACCCAGCGACCACGCTCGGTGGCGCATAGCGGGCTCTGCTGCACGGTGACGGTGGCGGGAGTTCGGACGTAGCCTCGAAAGGCGGGGTCGGCAAATTGCTCGGCAAACGCCTTCCGCGAGGCTTCACGTCCCGTCAGTCGGGGTCCGCCCGCCACCGCGACGGTGATGTCCGGCAGCATGAACGCGACCACCCGTTCCACGTCGCGATCGGCAATGGCCCGATTGGAGCGCGTCCGCTGGTCGATCACCGCGCGGATATGGACAGCATCGGTCACGAGAGGCAGCGCTCCAGTTGCGCGTGTCGGTCGGTCACGCCAGCCGTGCTCGACCAGCGTCGCAGAGCGGAAAGATAGCGTTTCGAATTGGTGCGCTGCATGATCATGATACGCAGGACTGGAATTGTCCGTCGTGCGCTGCTCGTTCCCCGCCACCACCGAGACCATCCATGCGCAAAGCCCTCATGCTCGCTGTGCTGCTCGCCGCATGCTCCAAAGCGGAAACGCCAGCCGCCGATACCACGGCCATGGCACCCGCGCCCGCCGCTGCGCCGGCGCCGCTGACGGCCGCCGACGTCGCAGGCAAGTGGAGTGGCACATCGATGGCCGAGACCACCGACTCTGTCACGCTGCGATGGACGACCGAGAACGTCGATGACATGAACGGAAAGCTGATGATCGAAGGACAGAAGGACGCCATCGCCTTCACCCGCACCTTCGACGGCGACAGCATGATCGCATCATCGGCGCCGTACGCGAATCCCGCCGATGCCAAGGCGCCGAAGATCGTCTTCCGTTCGATTGGCAGACTCAAAGACGGCAAGCTGGTCGGTACGTCGATGAACATGCTGGCGGACAAGCCGGACTCGGTCGTCTCGCGCGGACGGTGGGAAGCAACGAAGATGCCGTAACGTCGGTACGACACGATGCCGCTGCCGCTGATCAATCCGCGCGATCTTGAGTTTCAGCTGTATGAGGTGCTTGGTGCGGAGTCACTGACGGCGCGTGCGCGGTACGTCGATCATTCGCGTGAGACGTTTGACGCCGTGATCGCCACCGCCCGTCAGATCGCGGAAACGCATCTGTTGCCGCATCGACACGAAAGCGATGCGCACGAACCGTTCGTACAGGATGGACGGGTGGTCACACCCGAGGCGGTAGGGCTCGGCGTTCGCGCGATGGCGGACGCCGGGTTCATCGCCGCCACACACGACTACGACGTGGGCGGAATGCAGTTGCCGCACGTCATTGCCACCGCCGCATTGCTCTGGTGCGATGCCGCCAACATTGCCACGTCGTCATATGCGATGCTGGCGGCAGGCGTCGCCAATCTGGTGGCCTCGTTTGGTTCACCGGCGCAGCGCGCGATGTACCTCGAGCCGCTGCTGACCGGTCGCTTTCTGGGCACCATGGCGCTGACCGAGGCGGACGCCGGATCGTCGCTGGCCGATCTGCGCACCGCTGCTACGCCCG
>JAGNMU010000249.1 GCA_017991005.1 Gemmatimonadaceae bacterium
TCGGCGCGTGCGCAACGTGCGCCCGCCTCGGGTCGCTGGAAGGATCCGGCGGCGGATTCGCTCATCATGCGCGCCGCGCAGCGCCGCGGTTTGCAGTTGGCCGACAGCACGCTGTTGAGTTACCGCGCCGAGGCGCACGGTTTTCTGGCGTTTCTCGCGCAGTTGGGCGAAGGGGTGATCATTCCACCCAAGGTGGTGCAGACCGAAGAACTCGCACTCTCTATCGCGTGGTGGCAACCCAATCGCAGCGCGCAGCAGTTGGTGGGCCGCCGGGACACGACGCTGCTGCCGGCCGATGTGGGCTACTACCGTGATCGCTACGGCGTGATCCTCGACAACCTGCCCGACCGCATTCGTCTGGGCGACGGGCAAGATGTGCGCGATGTGCCACATCCGCTCGCGCCGAGTGCGATGGGGTTGTACGAGTATCAGCGTGCCGAGCCGGTGCGCATGCGCATTCCCGGCCGCGAGATCATCGTGGATGAAGTGCGTTTTCGTCCGCTCAATGGCGCCACACCGGCGGCGATCGGCTCGGTGTTTCTCGATCGTGAGACCGCCGCCGTCGTGCGTCTGTCGATGACGTTCACGCGCGCGGCGATTCTCGACAAACGCATCGAGACGCTGGTGGTGACACTGGAAAACGGACTCGTGCGCGAACGGTACTGGCTTCCCCGTCGGCAGGAAGTGGAAGTGTCGCGGGCGTCGCCGATCTTCGACATTCCGGTGCGCGGCATTGTTCGCGGTCGCTGGGAAGTGTCGAACTACGAGGTGAACGAACGCATTGCGGCCGTGACACAGGCGCTGCCCCGGTGGAGTTCGGTGTCGAGCGATTCGCTCAAGCGGTATCAGTTTCCGGGGCGCGTGATCGATGTGCTGCCGCCCGAGATTCAGATTGCCACGAGCGAAGATGTCGCGAATGCCCGCGTCCAGGCGGAAGCCGCGGTGCGCGCCTCGATGTTGTCGCGGCCGGCGCGCACGTCGGTGACCGGACGCGGGATCAGTGATGGCATTCGCGTGACGCGCGCCGAAGGGCTGGCGCTGGGACTGGGTGCGTCGCGCCGCTGGGGCAGTGGTTGGGTGGTATCGGCGCGCGGGCGTTATGGCGTGAGCGACGAACAGGTCAAGGGACAGGTGGCCCTGGCGCGCGCGCCGGCGTTCGGCCGCGTTCCGCTCTTTCAGCTGTTTGCGGAACGTGATGTGCGCGATCTGGCACTGCCGGAACGGGGTGGCGTGACCAACTCGCTCGCGGCACTCGGATTCGGAAGCGACTACACCATGCAACTCGACACGCGCGCGGCGGGCGTGACGATGCGACGGGGCCCGCTCGATCCGTTTGCACTGCGCGTCGCGTACGAAACCGAGGCGCCGCTCACGGTCACTGCGCGGCCGCTCAGCGGCGCGTACGAGCCAACACTTCCGGCGTGGCGGCTGCGCGGTGTGCGCGCTGAGGTGCGGGGCAGTGGAGGATGGGTGCACACCTCCGACCGACCGTGGCGTGGCGCATGGACGTTGCAGGGGTCGGTTGGCGGATATGCGGCCACGTTGGATACGACGCCCCGAGTGCAGCCGGTGGTGGCGCGTCTCCAGGCGCAGTTGCTGATGCGGCGCTCGCTGGCGCACGATCGCGCGTTTGTCACGGTGACACAGATCGGCGCGGCGGGCGGACGGGATCTGCCGCCGCAAGCGATGGTGTTTGCCGGCGGACCGTGGTCGGCGCCCGGATACGACTTTGCGTCTTTCGCGACACAGGCGATGCTCGCACAGCGACTCGAGTTCCAGCAGCCACTGCCCGGACCGGTGATTCCGCTCGGCCGATACGGCAAGGCGCCCGGTCGCATCACGCTTGCGCCGTTTGTGCAGGCCGTCGCGATCGGCACACCCTCATCGTCTGTGCAGCAGGCGCTCCATCCGTCTGCCGCGCGACGCGTGTCCGGCGTCTATCCGTCCGTCGGCACGGGGGTGTTGTTCTTCTTCGATCTGCTGCGCGTAGATGTCGCGCGCGGGCTGCGCGACGGGACCTGGCGTTTCGGCATCGATATCGATCGCGCTTTCTGGAGTGTCATGTAGTGACCGCATTGCGTGAGGCTGCCCACTACGACCAGTCGTACTTCGACAAGTGGTATCGTCACCCGCAGCATCGGGTCAAGAGTGCGGTCGAACTGCGTCGACAAGTCGAGTTTGTGGTCCGGATGGCCGAATGGGTGCTGGGGCGGCCGATACGCTCGGTGCTCGATGTGGGGTGTGGAGAAGGCAACTGGCGGGCGCCACTGCGGCGACTGCGGCCGGCCGTCCACTACGACGGTGTCGATCCGAGCACGTACGCCGTGGCGCGTTATGGCCGTCGTCGGCAGCTGCATTTGGGTGGCATCACGTCGCTGCAGGACCTCCCGCTGCGGGCATCGTACGATCTCGTGGTGTGCTGCGGCATGCTGAACTATCTCGATGAGGACACGCTCCGCCGCGGACTGCGCCAGGTATCGCAGCGAACCGGTGGTGTCGCGTATCTGGAGCTCTTCACCAGTGCGGATGCTTTTGAAGGGGATACCAGCTGGCCGCCCCCGAAACCACCGACGTGGTATCGGCGCGTGCTGCGCGGCGCCGGATTGCGCGCCATCGGCATGCACGGATACGTCCGCAGCGCCGAGCAACATCGGGTGGCGGCGCTGGAGCTCGGAGCGCCCTGAAGTGACGTTCTGATATACAGTTAGCGATTGCGTGTATGCCAACGTGGGCGATTGGTCATATGTGAATGTGAATTGCCTGCGCTGCAGAATCTGCGAGTTCGGGCCGCTGGTGATATCGGCAATCCCGGCCAAAGGCGGTAGAATTGTTCAGGTATCTTGGTGTGCGTGCCGCACAGTGGTGCGGCCTCCCGTAGCGGCACCGTGTGTTGACCCCCCTGCCTCCCTCCACGTCGCTGTTCGACGAAGCGTCACACGCCATCTCGCAGTACGCGCATCATCAGCGTGTCCTGGAAGCGATGGCCCTGCGACGCTCGCTGCCGGAAGTGTTGTCACGTCTCGTTGAGGCCATCGAAGGGGCCGCCACGCACGTGTCCGGTTCCGTCCTGTTGCTGGATGACACCGGCACGCGGCTGCTGCACGGCGCCGCGCCGCGTCTGCCTGAGGTCTACTCACGCGCGATTCATGGCATGATGATCGGTCCGGTGGCCGGCTCCTGCGGGACCGCGGCGTTTCGCGCCGAACGGGTGATCGTGAGCGACATCGCCACCGATCCGCTCTGGGCGGACTTTCGCGCGCTGGCGCTTCCGCATGGTCTGCGCGCATGCTGGTCGTCGCCCATTATCGATCATGATGGCACGGTGCTCGGCACGTTTGCCGTGTACGCGTATGAGGTGCGCGTCCCGACCGCCGAAGAGCTGCGTGTCATCGACGAACTGACCGCACTCGCGTGTATCGCCCTCGCACAGTCACGCGCGGAGGTGCAGCTGGCGCGGCGCGAAACACACTATCGGGCGCTCATCGAAAGCGCCCCATCGGTGATCCTGTCACTCAACGGACAGGGGCGCATTCTCGAGTGCAATCCCGCTGCGGCGCGCGCGTTTGAGCGAGCCCCCGCACAGCTCGTTGGACACTGTCTGCTGACCGTGTGTACCGCGGATGCACAGACCCGCCTCTCGGAGTGGATCGTGGCCGCACAGCGGAGTGCGGCGCCGGTGATGTGTGACGCACCGGTGTTGCTCCCCGACGGACGCATTCGCTGGATGCTCTTCAGTCTTTCGTGTGTCGCCGAAGGTGATGACGCCGACTCCACCATGTTGCTGGTGATGGGTCAGGATATCACCGAACGCGTCGCCTCTGAATCCGAAACACGGCGGCTCGAGCAGCAGTTGCGCGAGAAGCAGAAGATGGAAGCGGTGGGCCGTCTGGCCGGCGGACTGGCGCATGACTTCAACAATCTCCTCACCGTGGTGCAGGGGAATACGGCGATTGCCCTGGGTGCCGCCGAATACACGCCCGATGTGCGCGAAGGGCTGCGGCAGGTGCAGCGTGCCGCCGTGCGCGCCACCCGACTCACGCGGCAGCTGCTGGCCTTCAGTCAGCATGAGGCGATGCAGATCGAAGTGGTGGATCTGACCGAGCTCGCGGGGCGTGTATGCCGACTCGCGGCGCCGATGATCGATCCGGCCATCGTGATGCAGGTGTCACTGGGGAGCGCACTGCCTGTGCGGGTGGCGCGTGCCACCCTCGAGGACGCGCTCACGAGTTTGCTGCTGAGCGCGCGCGACACCATGCCATCGGGTGGAAATCTCACGATCGCCGTGGATCGTCGGGAGATCGACGACGTCGTGGCGGCCGAACTTGGCGTGCGTCCCGGAGACTACGCCAGACTCTCCGTGCACGATGACGGTCCGGGGCTGGACGAGACACATCGAGCGCACGCGTTCGAGCCGTTCTTTGCACTGCCGCATACGGGGCGCGACAGCGGCATCGGGCGCGCCACGTTGTATGCGCTCGCTGCGCGTCTGCACGGGACGGTGACGCTGGACAGCGACCCGACCGACGGCACCACACTCACGCTGCTGCTGCCGTTGTCGCGCAACGAATGGCCGTTTCCGCCGGTCGGCGACGGACCGCCGCTCCCGCAAACGGGCGCCACCGTCATGGTGGTGGAGGATGAGGATGCGGTACGCCATCTCATGCGCCGTGTGCTGACCGAGGCGGGATACACGGTCATCACGGCTGCCGACGGCGAAGACGCGGTGGGTCTCTGGCGTCGGCGCGGCGACGAGGTGGACGTGCTGCTGACCGATGTGGTCATGCCTCGGCTCACGGGACCGGAGTTGGTGCAGCGTCTGCGGGCCGACCGGCCGGACCTGCCGGTGGTGTTCTGCTCGGGGTACTCCGATGTCGTGCCGCCAGACGTGCTCGCACACGACGACGTGACAGAGTTTCTCAACAAACCCTTCACGCTACAGGCACTGTGCGACGCCGTGGCCCGAGTGGATCTGGCCTCGCGCTTGTCGATGGATGCCCCACCGGTCGTCCCCACCGCGTCGTCGCTGACGTAACGTTTCGGCGGGCAAGCACGCCGTCGACGCTGGACAATGTCGCGCCCCGTCGGCATGGTGCGTCTATGCAACTTCCTGCCTCGTCCCCGTCCACATGGACGGCCTTCGTCGATCGGTTGGCGACCGATCGGCGAACGATCGGTTCGCCGCGCCCGGTGCGTGCACTCGCCGAAGATTTCGCACGGCGCGCGCTGGCGTTGATGTTCCCGCACTTCGCCGGTGTCGATGAAGACTGCGGGCTCGATGTCCATGCCGACGCGCGCCGCGTTGAGCAGGCGCTCGGTCTGGCGATCGGTCCACTGGTGGCCGATGAGGCCGCCGTGGTGCTGGCATTTCTTGAGGATATGCCGCGTCAGCACGAACTGCTGGTCCTGGATGCCATGGCGATCCATGCGGGTGACCCGGCGGCAGAAAGTCTCGATGAAGTGATCCTGGCATATCCAGGCTTTCTGGCCACGGCCGTCCATCGCATGGCGCACACGTTGTATCGTCTTCAGGTGCCGCTGGTCCCGCGACTGCTATCGGAATGGGCGCATCGCGAAACGGGCATCGACATTCATCCGGGTGCACGCATTGGCGCCTCATTCGCCATTGATCACGGGACCGGTATTGTCATCGGCGAAACGAGCGAGATCGGCGAACGGGTGCGCATTTATCAGGGCGTAACGCTGGGCGCGCTGGCGGTGAGCAAACGTCTGGCCAACAGCAAGCGCCACCCCACGATCGGTGATGATGTGGTCATCTACGCCAACGCCACGATTCTTGGCGGCACGACGGTGGTGGGCGACGGGTCGATTGTGGGCGGCAACGTCTGGCTGACCTCGTCGGTCCCCGCGCGTTCCGTGGTACAGTTCACCAGCACCGTCGCCCAGCGTCCGCATGACGACGGTCTGGAATTTCACATCTGACGTTCGATCACCCTGCTTGCCATGAGAGTTGCTTGATGCGCGCCACCACGATCCTCGACACCATCGGTCACACGCCGCATGTGCGTATGCAGCGTTTGTTCACACCCCGCGTGCAGGTCTGGATGAAGCTGGAGCGCGCCAATCCGGGCGGCAGCATCAAGGATCGCATTGCCCTGGCGATGATCGAAGATGCGGAACAGCGCGGCTTGCTCACGGCGGACAGTGTGATCATCGAGCCGACGTCGGGCAACACGGGGATCGGACTGGCGATGGTGGCCGCCGTCAAGGGGTATCGACTGCTGCTGGTGATGCCCGAATCGATGTCCGTCGAGCGACGGCGCATCATGGCCGCGTACGGCGCGACATTCGACCTGACGCCGCGCGAGAAGGGAATGAAAGGGGCGATCGAGCGGGCCAACCAACTGGTCGCGGAAACGCCGGGCGCCTGGATGCCGCAGCAGTTCGACAACGCCGCCA
>JAGNMU010000250.1 GCA_017991005.1 Gemmatimonadaceae bacterium
CGCCATGTGCATCGCAGATGCCCTTGATGATGCGTTCCATCAGTTCGGGAATGCGTTCACGGAGCGCACCGTCGAAGTAGCGAAACGTGCCGGCCAGTTCGGCGCTGTTGGGAATGACGTTGAACGTTGTGCCGGCATGAAACTGCGTGATGGACACGACCGCCGGATCGAGCGGATCAATGTTGCGGGAGACGATATGCTGCAGCGCCGTGACCACCTGTGCGCCGATGGCGATCGGATCGATGGTGTTGTGCGGAATCGCGGCGTGTCCGCCCGCGCCGGTGATGGTGCAGGTAAAGTTGTCGGGTGCCGCCATGGCAGGGCCGGCCACGATGCCGATGCGACCCACTTCCATCGGGGCCCACAGATGGATCCCGATCACGGCATCCACACCATCCATGACGCCGCGTCGCACCATTTCTTCCGCGCCGCCGGGCGCCAACTCCTCGGCATGCTGAAAGAAGAAGCGCACTTCGCCGGCCAGTTGCTCGCGATACCGTGCCAGCACCGAGACGAGACCGAGCACGATGGACGTGTGGCCGTCATGACCACAGGCGTGCATGGCGCCGTCCACCTGCGAGCGGTAGTCGACGTCGTTCTCCTCGTGAATGGGAAGCGCGTCGATATCGGCGCGCACCGCGATCACCCGGCCGGGCTGGGCGCCGACCAACCGCGCCATCACACTCGTTTCCGTGGGTCGGGTCACGTCGAGTCCGGGAATGACGGCCAGCACGTCGTGAATGAACTGCGCCGTCTGGTGCTCGTGAAACGCCACTTCCGGGTGGCGATGCAGGTGGCGGCGCCAGTCGATGACCTGGGGGGCCATGGCACGGGCGTCGTCCAGCAGGGTGGTCAGGTCGAGCGTCGGCGAAATGGTGGTCATGTCCGGAGCCTCGGTACGGCGGGCAAAGTTGGCAACTCCATCGTATAGTGTTCCCGATACGTCCCCGGTGCCATGGGGAGAATACCGTACGTCCCGAATCCCTGATGGTATCCCGGCCGTAGAGATCTTATGTCCATGCTTGTGAACGATCAGACCGCCACCACGCCGCAGCCGGCCGCGCCCCCGGGCGCACCGGCGGCACCGGCCGCGCCCGACGTGGCGCAGGCGCCCGCCACGATCTCGCTGGAAGGGATGGGTCTGGCGGCGCTCGAAGCCCGCAAGAACGAGCTCTCCAACCAGATCACCTCCGCCTCGCGCCGCCGAGACGAAGCCGTGCGAGATCTCCGCTCCTCACCCGACGGTGCCGCACGCGCCGGGCTGGAGGGGCGGATTGCGGTGCTCGACCAGCGCATCATGCGACTGGAATCGGACATCGAGCAGAACGGACAGGCGATCATCGCAGCACGGGCACGCGATGCCGGTGGGACGCTGGTGCCGCCGAGTGAGCGGTTCGGGCCATTCAGCTCCAAGCAGCTCATGGCGCTGTCGGTGATGTCGATCATCGCCATCTGGGGGCCGCTCGCCTTTGCACTCGCCCGCGTGATGGTGCGACGCTGGGCGCATCCGCGGCCGGCGCCACAGGTGCTCGAGAGCGCCGAACGGCTGGAACGCATGGAGCAGGCCATCGACGCCGTTGCCATCGAGGTGGAACGCATCTCCGAAGGACAGCGCTTCGTGACCCAGTCGCTCGCCAAGCGCGACGCCGCCCCCGCGCTTGGGGTGGGTCAGGCGCCAGCCGAGCCAATTCGCGTGGGTGAAGCGCAGGCCGTCGTTCGGTAAGCCGTTCCGGTGCGGCGCGATGGAGGGTCGAGCCCATCGGGGCCGACTCCTTCAGTCCCTTCAGGTTGACTGCTCGCCGCCGTCGTCGTGCACCATGGACAACTTGCCAAGCACCGGCAGAATTGGCGCCTTGGTGCGCGCGCCTCGCAAACGGTTGTAGTTCAGCCGCAGGAGCTCAACCGCCGCTGGAAGCTCATGCTCCGTCCGAATGCGAAAGGTGACCCACCCGGTATTGGGCAGCATGTGATGCGCTTCAGCGCGACCGGCGGCCACCAATTCGCGACGAACGCGGACGGGAAACGGCAGATCAAGCATGCCGCCGTGATGGATGTGACCGATCTCGCGCCGGTCCACACGAAATGCGACGCCGCCAAACCGATGCGGTGCCGTTTCCAATCCCGGCCAATCGCTGACCAACGCGGTCAGTCGCGATGCGTGATCCTGCTGTCCCATTGAACCTCCCGGAAGCCAGGGTGACGAATGCCACGCTGAGCATGGGGCGTCCACCGTCCCTCCGCCAGAGTCGACCGGCATAATTCTGCCGAGTTTGCGCGCACGATTCGTGTCGCGGCACATCACGGGCACGGGCAGTATTGTTCTCATGACGATGACTCTGACGCCTCCGCGTGCGCGTGCCGATGCACGCGACGAATCCACCACGGCCGATCCGCGCTGGCAGGCGGTCATTGACCGTGATCGCCGCTGGGATGGCACGTTCGTGTTTGCCGTGTCGTCCACGCACATCTACTGCCGGCCCTCCTGTCCGTCGCGGCGGCCGCGTGAAGATCGCGTGGCCTTTTACGAAACGGGCGACGCCGCGCGCTCGGCCGGCTATCGTGCGTGCAAGCGCTGTCATCCCGACGCGGCGCAACCGGATGCCACCACGGTGGCCGTGGTGCGCGCACTGGTGCAACTGGAATCGCGCGACGAACCGATCACCCTTGATGCGCTCGCCGATTCGAGTGGCGTGAGCCGTTCGCATCTGCAGCGGCAGTTCACGCAGATGGTGGGGTGTTCGCCGCATGAATGGCAAACGGCGCGGCGTGCTGAGCGGCTGCGGTCGGCGCTGCGTGCCGGTGAGCCGGTGTCGCGCGCGGCGTTCGAAGCGGGTTTTGAGTCGCTGCCGAGTGCGTACGCTGCGTCGGCCCAACATCTGGGCATGTCGCCTGGCGCGTATCGCCGTGGTGCAGCGGGCGAAACGGTGTTTTACACCATCGTGCCGTGTGCGCTGGGGCACGCGTTGGTGGCGATGACCTCGCGCGGGGTGTGCCGCGTCATTCTGGGCGACGACGCCGCGGCACTCGACGCGCAGTTGCGCGAGGAGATGCCGGCGGCGTCGCTGGTGGCCGATGATGCGGCGGTCCGTGAGGTGGCGGAGGCGGTGGTGCAGGCAGCCAGTGGTGTGGCGGTCACCACGCCGCTGCCGCTCGATCTCCGCGGTACCGCGTTTCAGCAGCGGGTGTGGCGCGAACTCACGCGCATTCCGCGCGGCGAAACGATCACCTATGCGGAACTGGCCAAGCGAGTGGGATCACCGGGGGCGGTGCGCGCCGTGGGATCGGCGTGCGGTGCCAATCCGGCGGCGGTGATTGTGCCGTGTCATCGCGTACTGCGCAGCGATGGCGCATTGGGCGGATATCGCTGGGGTCTCGAACGCAAAGCCGCGCTGCTCGAGAAGGAGCAGCGCGGCCAGTAGCAACGATGCCATGGGCGTAACGGTGTTGACTACTGCCAGCGGAAGATTCTGAGTGCCACCAGCAGACTGACCACCAGATACGCACCCAGCACGGCCAGTTGCGGCCACACCGTGCCGAGGCCCGCGCCCTGCAACATGATGGCGCGCATGCCGTTCACCAGCGCCGTGAGTGGCAGCGCCTGAATGACGGGTTGAATAGCCGCGGGGAAATTGGTGGCGGAAAAGAACACCCCTGAGAAGATCCACATCGGGAGCATCACGAAGTTGGCGAGCCCCGAGATGCCTTCGACGGTTTTGGTCCGAGAGGACAGCAAGAGGCCAATGGCGCCGAACGACGCCGCACCCACGAGTGCCACAAGCACGAGGGTGATGATCGACCCGCGTATGGGCACATCGAGCACCCACGAGCCAAACGCCAGCATGATGGCGATCTCGAGCACCAGAAAGATCAGTCGAAAGAGCACGAACGACAGCAGGTATTCCATGCGCGACATGGGCGTGGCCGCGAGTCGCTTGAGCACCTTCTTGTTGCGCTGCGTGACGATGGCGAACGCCAGACTCCAGATGCTGCTGCCCATGATGTTCATGGCCAACAGACCGGGTACAAAGAAATCGATGTAGCGCGAGCCACGCTCGCGGACGGTGACTTCCTTCACCGGCACCACATCCTGCCGGCCGCGTGCACGCTGCAGCAGATCGTCCACCAGTTGCCGTGCAATGCGGGCTTCGGGGCGTGCGGCATCATAGCGGTACTCCACGCCGCCGCCCGCCTGCGGCACCACCACCAGCGCGGCGGTGCCGGCGCGCAGCACATCGTTGATGCTGTCCGCCGGAATCTCGCGTGTAGCGATGGGCGCGTCTTTCGCCGCGGCAACGGTGGCGAGTTCGCGGCCGATGGCCGAGGCCAGTGAGTCACCGGCCGGCGCCGCAATCGTGGCGATGATGGCCTGATCAGCCGGCTTTTCGCGAAACGCGATGGCGAGGCCGCCGGCCAGCAGCAACGGAAAGACAAACGTCCAGAACACGGCCTCGGGCTCGCGCAGAAATTCGCGGAGGCGCGTGCTGGTGAGTTGCGTGAGAGACTCGATGCGCATGGGTCAGCCCTCCCGCAGGTGACGGCCGGTGAGCGCCACAAAGACATCTTCGAGTGTCGCGCTGTGGGTGCTGAGCTCCGACCACGTCACCTGACGCGACTCGGCCAGCGACAGCAGCGATGGCAGTACCTTCTGCACCGACCCCACGCGCAGTTCGTAGCCGGTTTCCGTTTCGGCGCCGCCGCGCACGTCGTCCAAGGCGAGCAGTTCGGCCAGCGGGATGGGATGCAACTGGTGTTCGTCGGCCGTGTTGAGTCGAATCACGTGCTCCGCGCCCAGCGAGGCAATCAGTTGTCGCGGTGTGCCGAGGGAGATGACGCGCCCTTGATCGACGATGGCGATGTTGTCGCAGAGCCGCTCGGCTTCGTCCATATAGTGCGTGGTGAGCACGATGGTGCGTCCTTCGGCTTTGAGTCCTTCCACCAGCGTCCACAACTGACGACGCGACTGCGGGTCGAGACCGGTGGTGGGTTCGTCGAGAAACAACAGCTCGGGATCACCCACCAATGCACAGGCGAGCGCCAAACGTTGCTTCTGCCCGCCTGACAAGCCGCCCACACGCGCGCTCTTCTTTTCGCCCAACTGCACGAGGTCGATCACGTCGTCGATGTTGCGTCCGGCGCGATAGAAGCTCCGAAACAGTTTGAGCGTTTCGAGCACGGTGAGCTTTTCGGCGAGCTGCGTTTCCTGGAGTTGCACACCCAGCTTCTCGCGCAGCGCGGTGGGGTGTTCATTCCAGGTGTGACCCAACACACGCACGGTGCCGCTGTCGGGGGTGTTGAGCCCTTCGCAGATCTCGATGGTGGTGGTTTTGCCGGCGCCGTTGGGGCCAAGCAAGCCGAAGCACTGCCCGGCGTGCACGCGCAGGTCGAGTCCGTTCACGGCCACCACGTCACCGTAGGACTTCTTGAGTCCGATGACGTCAAGTGCGAGCGGCGGGGACGAAGCGGGCAGTGGCAATGCGGTCATTCGACGAAACTACAGGGTGCATGCGGGATTCGGCATGGCCCGCCGCGCCATCGGCGGCGTGAACTCCAGCGTTTTTCACGAAGGCACAAAGCAAAACGCAGGAGGCCTCTGCGACGACTCGTTACGGTCGCTGCTTGAGTTTCCCCGGCGGTTCAAACAAGCGGCGTTCCGGTGCTTGACCGATTGGTGGTGGTTGTGGCGCCGGCTCGGCGCCTTTTGCGGCCATGGGGGTAACCCATGATGACAACCACCAGCGGTACTTGTCGTCCTGATGCAGCGCCAGGAAACGCGGACCGGTGCCGGTCATGGCCGATGCAGTGAACGGCAACATGGCGCTCTGGATGTATGCGCCCTGCTCATTGTAGTAGTCGATGATGCGCCCCTGTCGGTCTGACGATACGCCGACCAGCACCACGAACCCACCGTCGACAATCGCGGCATCGACCACGAACGGTTGTTGCACGGCCGCGCTGTCAGTGCGTGCATTGGCTGGCGCGTCGATGGCCTCGATTGTGACGCGCGCGGGTGATCCGCCCGGTGGAGTCAGGCGCGTAACGTGGGGAGGTGCACCGACGCTGTCGGTGGGCGGGGTGCTTACAATCAACACTTCACGTTCGGTGAGCAACAGACAGCGTCGCACGTCGCCGTTGCCAAAGCGCAGGCGTGCGGACGGCTCACCAACGATGCGATGCCGCCCCGTGAGTGCGTCGTCCTTCGCGTTGCCGGTGAGTGTGAACGTTTCGAATATGCGACGCTCGCCGAGCAGCCGAAGATGCATCAGCGTGGCCGGGGCGACTGTGCAGATCTGGCCGCTGCCACCGCGAAGCAACGGCAGTTCGCGCCGAAAGACAAACCCGCCGATCGATTCGCGGACCAGCGTGCTGGTGGGGCTGTCCACGACATCCACGTTGCCGTCGTCGGTCA
>JAGNMU010000251.1 GCA_017991005.1 Gemmatimonadaceae bacterium
ACCTAGAGGAGGGCACTGGGGGGCTTGGAGACAGGACACAGGGGCGGCGGAACAGCGCCAGGGTGCAGGTAGCAGCGGACGCCTGACCCCTGTCGCTGTTCCTGCCCCCCAGTGCCCTCCTCCAACCCCATCAGCCAGCGCCGACACCTTGGCCATCCCGTCTTGACATCGCCTCCCGTTCTTAGCATTCTTTGTTCGCCCACCGAACAAACAGCCCGTCCGACTCCGGCATTGCGTGCCCAGTCGCCTGTTGGCTTGAGACCTCCGTCACCCTCCCGGAGCCGTCTGATGCGCCCGAGCAGTCACTCATCCGTCGTGTTGGTTGCCCTCGCGTCCGTGCTCGCCGGCTGCAGCCGGGATGTCAGCACCCTCGAACCGGCGGCGTTTCCGACCTCGGGCGAAGTCTTCGCCGACGGTTTCGCGCCGGGCATCGGCTTTCAGGGGTTCAGCGGATCGAAAACCGACGCGCTTTCCATTGATGCGACCACCGCACACAGCGGCCTGTCGTCGCTCAAGGTCCTGGTGCCGGCCCCGGGTGATCCGTCCGGCGGATACGCGGGCGGCGCCTTTGTCGCCACCGTGGCGCGTGACCTGCGGCAATACAATGCGCTGACCTTCTGGGCGAAGGGCAGCATTGCCGCCAAGCTGAACGTGGCCGGACTCGGCAACGACAACACGGGCACGTCCAAATACTCGGCCGAACGGTCGGCCATTCAGCTGACCACCGCGTGGACCAAGTACACGCTGCCCATTCCGCTCGCGGCAAAGCTCGCGGTGGAAAAGGGCATGTTCTTCTTCGCCGAGGGCGCCGAAGAGGGTGTTGGGTACACGATCTGGTTCGACGATATCCGCTTTGAGACGCTGACCACCATCAGCAATGTGCGCCCCACGATTCCACCGTCCTCGCAGACGGCCGAAGTGGGTGCGGCCGTCACGATCACCGGCACCACGGTGACCTCGCGTGTGGATGGCGTGGATCAGACGATGAGTGTGTCACCGAACTACTTCACGTACATCTCCTCCAATCCCGCCGTGGCCACCGTCTCGGCGAGTGGAGCCATCACCGTGGTTGGTGCGGGCACGACCAACGTGACCGCCGCCCTCGGCGAAACCGCCGCGAGCGGCACCGTGGCCCTGCGCGCCGTGGTGGCGCCTGCGCTTGCCGCGCCGACACCCACGCGTCCGGCGGCCGATGTGATTTCGCTGTTCAGCGGCGCGTACACCAACGTGACCGTGGATACGTGGTCGGCAGGATTCGACATCGCCGACGTGGCCGACGTGCAGATCGCCGGCAACGCCGCCAAGAAGTACACGAATCTCGTGTATGCCGGTGTTGAATTTGTGTCCCGGCAGATCGATGCCACCGCCATGACGCACCTGCATCTCGATGTCTGGACGTTCGATGATGCGGCGTTCAAGGTGAAGCTGGTGGACTTCGGCGCCAATGGCGCGTTTGGCGGCGGTGATGACTCCGAGCAGGAGATCACGCTGAGCCGCACGTCCACGCCCGCGGTGACCGCGAACGGGTGGAGCAGCCTCGATATCCCGCTCTCGTTGTTCGGCGCACTGACGTCGCGCGCGCATCTGGCGCAGATGATCATCGCCGGCTCGAGCGCGACGATGTATCTCGACAACGTATACCTCTATAAGGTGCCGGCGCCGCCACCACCGCCGGGGCCGACCGTCGCAGCGCCCACGCCAACGGCCGCGGCGAGCAACGTGATTTCGCTCTTCAGCAACGCGTACACCAATCGGACTGTCGACACGTGGTCGGCTGATTGGGACAGCGCCGATCTGACCGATGTGCAGATCGCCGGGAATGCCACCAAGAAGTACAGCAACCTGGTGTTCGCCGGCATTGAGTTCACCTCGCAGCAGATCGACGCGTCGTCGATGACGACGTTCCACATGGACATCTGGACGCCCGACGCTACCGCGGCGCCCGCCGTGTTCCGTGTGAAGCTGGTGGATTTCGGCGCAGATGGCGCGTTTGGCGGCGGCAACGATGTCGAACACGAACTCACCTTTACGGCCGCGACCACGCCGGCGCTTGCAACGGGCGCGTGGGTGGGAATCGACGTGCCGCTCTCGGCGTTCGCCGGTCTCACCACAAAAGCGCATCTCGCGCAGTTGATCATCTCCGGCACGCTGCCCACAGTCTTCGTGGACAACGTGTACTTCTCCCGCCCCGGCGCGGCCACCGCGCCCACCACGGCTGCGCCGACGCCGACGTATGCGGCGGCGAACGCGATCTCGCTGTTCAGCAATGCCTATACCAACGTGGCCGTCGATACCTGGTCGGCCGATTGGGACAGCGCGGATCAGACCGAAGTGCAGATCGCCGGAAACGCGACCAAGAAGTACACCAACCTGGTCTTCGCCGGTATCGAATTCACGTCGCAGCAGATCAACGCCACGGCGATGACCCACTTCCGCATGGATCTGTGGACGCCCGATGCCACCACGGCACCGGCCATCTTCAAGATCAAGCTTGTGGACTTTGGTGCCGGCGGTGCGTTTGGCGGCGGTGACGACGTGGAGCACGAGATCACCCTGACCGCAGCCACCACGCCGGCGCTGGCCAGCGGCGGCTGGGTGACGCTCGATATTCCGCTCACCGCATTTGCCGGGCTGACCACAAAAGGTCACCTCGCCCAGTTGATTATCTCCGGCGATCTCAAGACCGTGTATATCGACAACGTGCTCTTGCACCGATAACACGACCGGGAGCGGGTGACCGCCCCAGAGGGATTGCCGATGTCCGAACCGATGCGATTTGGCGTGAGTGCCACGCGGGAGACGGCTGCAGGGGCGCCGCCACTCGCGCACGCAGTCTTGCGACTGATCTGGAGCGAGCGCCGAATCTCCCGGGCTGAGATCGCCCGGCAGGCCAGTCTGTCGCGTTCCACCGTCTCGGAGATCGTCGCCCCGTGGCTCGACACGCCGTTGGTGCGCGAAGCGGGCGAAGGCGAGTCGCAGGGCGGTCGACGTCCCATCGTGCTGGAGTTTCAGGACGACGCGTTTGGCATCTTGGGTGTGGACGTGGGTGCCACACACGTCAGCGTGGTGCTGACAGATCTGCGCGGACACGTGCTGGCGTCGCGACACCGCGAGTATCCCGTGCAGACGGATCCGGATGGAACGCGCGCGCTCATCGTCGAGCAGTGCACGCAGTGTCTGGCCGAAGGCGGGGTGTCAGGCGACCGACTGCTTGGCATCGGTGTGGCGATCCCAAGTCCGGTCGATCCGCGGCATCCCGAACGGCTGCACCCACTCGCGTTGCCCGAGTGGAAGGGCCGTCACGGTCTGGAAATGCTGGGCACCCATTTCGGCGTGCCCGTGCGTATCGACAACGACGCGAATCTCGGCGCGTTGGCCGAACACTGGTGGGGCGCCGCGCAGGGGCTGGACGATTTCACGTTCATCAAGGTCGCGACGGGTATCGGCTCCGGACATTTCATCGCCGGACACATCTACCGCGGTGCCAGTGGCGTCGCGGGCGAAATCGGACACCTGACCATCGATCCGCGCGGCAAACCGTGTGGCTGCGGGAACCGCGGCTGTCTCGTGACGTTTGTCGGGTCCGATGCCTTGATGGATCGTGTCCGTGAAGTGTGGCAGGACTTTCCCGCCAGTGTCCTGCACTCGCGGCCGCTCACGAGTTCCTCCATCGAAGAAGCGGCACTCGCCGACGATCCGCTCGCCGTGCAGATCGTCTTTGAGGCCGCCGAATACCTGGGTATCGCCGTCGCGGGCATGCTGAACATGATGAACCCCGCCGCCATCATCTTCGGCGGCGGCCTCGCTCGACTTGGGGACCGCTTGCTGGTCCCGCTCCGCGAGACCGTCATGCGTCGCACGTTCGTGAGCGCCGTCGCCTCGTCGGAGATTCACACCAGCGGGCTCGGGCCGCGCAGCGTGGCGATTGGTGCCGCGACGTTGATGCTCGATGCCGCTTTGCGCGACCCTGCCCTGTTTCCTTCACTCCGGGCTCCGTAGCCCTCACTCCCGCCGAACTCATGACGCGATTCGCTCTGCTTGTCCTCGCCACTGCCTGCGCGAGCGCGGTGGTCAGCAGCTGTTCGTCCACGCCGACGGACAACACGAAATGGACGCTGGTGTGGGCGGATGAGTTCGACGGTGCCGCGGGAACGAAGGCGAACGCAGCCAACTGGCGCGCCGACGTCGGCACCGACTGGGGCAATGCACAACTCGAATACGACACTGATCGTACCGAGAATGCGGCGCTCGATGGCACCGGACATCTGGTCATCACCGCGCGCCGCGAAGCGTTTTCCGGCAGCGCGTACACGTCCGCGCGACTCACGACTGAAGGCAAGCAGGTGTTTCAGTACGGCAAGATTGAAGCGCGCATGAAGCTGCCGAGCGGTCGTGGCCTCTGGCCGGCGTTTTGGCTGCTTGGTGCCAATCGTCCGACGGTCGGGTGGCCGCAGTCTGGTGAGATCGACATCATGGAGTATCGCGGGCAGGAGCCCACCACCGTGCTGGGCAGCATGCACGGCCCCGGCTACTCGGGTGGCGGCGCGCTGACCAAGCGGTACACGCCGGCCGCGACGCGCTTCGACAACTCGTTTCATGTCTTTACGGTCGAGTGGTCCGCCGAGCAGGTGGACTACCTCGTGGATGGCACGCGCTACTACACGATCCGCAAGGCGGACGTCCCCGGCGCGTGGGTATTTGACCATCCGTTCTACATCATCCTGAATGTCGCCGTCGGCGGCAATTTCATTGGCTCACCGGATCAGTTCACACCGTTCCCGCAGTCGATGACGGTGGACTGGGCGCGAGTTTACCAGCGCAATCCGTGAGCGGCACCTCGCGCCTTGGCGATCTCGCACGCATCGCGATCGCTGCCTGGCACGCACGGCTGGGTTCGAAAACGGCCACGCACAAGATTCTGCATTTCGAGACAGCGCCGGCCGATCGCATTGCGTTCTCGCGCAAGCTGGCGTACGGGATGGGTGCGTTCGTCAACAATCTGCTGGCCGCGGCGATCGGCGGCATGATCATCATCCTCAATCTTGGATTGGGGATGAACCCGGCGCTGGTTGGTCTGGCCGGGGCGCTGCCACGAGTAACCGACGCGCTGACCGATCCGATGATGGGCTTCATCTCGGATAACACACGATCGCGCTGGGGACGTCGCCGGCCGTACATCTTCATTGGCGCGATCACCTCGGGGCTGACGTACGCGCTGCTGTGGATGCTGCCC
This sequence comes from Gemmatimonadaceae bacterium, assembly GCA_017991005.1. Classification (GTDB taxonomy): domain Bacteria; phylum Gemmatimonadota; class Gemmatimonadetes; order Gemmatimonadales; family Gemmatimonadaceae; genus Gemmatimonas. The sequence goes on from JAGNMU010000251.1 coordinate 5,234, forward strand.
GCCGGACAGAGCGAGACGTTCTATTTCTGGTACTTCACGATCGGTTCGACGATTTTCTATCTCGCGTACACGATCTTTGCCACACCGTGGGTGGCGTTGGGTTATGAGCTGACACCCGACTACCACGAGCGCACGCGTCTGATGGGCGTACAGAACTTCATCGGCCAGATCGCCTATCTGGTGTCGCCGTGGTTCCTGTGGATGATGACGAACAAGGCGTGGTTTGCCACGCCGGTGAGCGGCGCGCGTGGGCTGGCGCTGGCGATCGGCGTGTTGACCATCATCGTCGGCGTGTTTCCAGCAATCTTCCTGCGCGAACGATTCAAGGACGCAGAACCCGCGGTGGCCTCGGCCGTGGCGGCTGACGTCCCGAGCGAGAGCATGCTGACCGCCCTGCGACGCAATATGGCCGCGTTCGCAAAAGGGTTTGCCACCACACTGCGCTCCAAGCCGTATCTCAAGTTATGCATTGCGACCTTTCTGGTGTTCAATGGCTTCATCATGATCTCGTCGTTCCAGTCGTACGTGATCATCTACTACGTGTTCGGTGGCGATCAGGAGATGGGCGCGCGGTATGCGGGCTACAGCGGCACGCTGGGCGCCATCTCCACGTTTGCCATCATCTTTTTCATCACGTGGCTGGCGACGAAGGTCGGCAAACGCCGCGCCTTCTTTGTTTCCACGGGCGTCTCGATGGTGGGCTACGCCATCAAGTGGTTCTGCTATAACCCTCGCTATCCGTGGCTGTTGCTCCTGCCGTCGCCGCTGATTGCGTTCGGACTTGGCGGCTTGTTCACGCTGATGGGTTCGATGATTGCCGACGTGGTCGACTGCGATGAGCTCGAAACGCACCAGCGGCGCGAAGGCATGTTCGGATCCATCTACTGGTGGGTCGTCAAGGTGGGCATGGCGGCCGCGCTGGCTGGCGGCGGATTCCTGCTCAACGCCACCGGCTTCGACGTCGCACTCGGCGCGCAACAGTCCGCGCAGACGTTGGTGCTGATGCGCCTCTGTGACGTCCTCGTCCCGTTGATCACCTCAGGCATCGCCATCTGGGTGATCGCCTCCTACCCGATCACCGAAGAGAAGGCCCACGAGGTCCGCAAGGCGCTCGAAGCCCGTCGCGGAGCCGCCGGCACTGCGGCCGCTGCGGC
>JAGNMU010000252.1 GCA_017991005.1 Gemmatimonadaceae bacterium
TCGACGCCCAGCTCTTTCACGGTACTCACGAGCGGCCTCCCTGCACGAGCCAGAGAACAACCACCGTCACGCTCAGGTTCACGAGCGACAGCGGCAGCAACATCTTCCACGCCAACGACAACATCTGATCGTAGCGGAAGCGCGGCAGTGACCAGCGGATCTGGATCTGGATGACACACATCAGAAACACCTTCGCCAAAAATCCGACCAGCTGCAGCACCACCACGAGTCCGTGACTCAGTGGCACCACTGTGCCGCCGGGGAAGGCGAAGCCGGCATCATTCATGTAGGGCAGGTTGTAGCCGCCCAGGAACATCGTCGTGAACAGCGCGCCGACGATGGCGATCTGAATGAATTCGGCAAACATGAACAGCCCCATCTTCATGGCGCTGTATTCCGTGTAGTACCCGGAAACCAGCTCCGACTCGGCCTCGGGCAAGTCAAACGGGATGCGCTTGTTCTCGGCGATGGCAGCCGTCATGAACAGGAACGCCGCAAACGGCTGATAGAACACGCCCCACGCCGGCAGCACACCACCGATCGTGCCCGACTGCTGTCGCACGATGTCACCCAGATCGACCGTGCCGTACACGAGGATGAGTCCCATGATGGTGAGACCCAGCACGAGTTCGTACGAGATCATCTGCGAACCGGCGCGCAATCCGCCCAGCAACGAGAACTTGTTCTCCGACGACCATCCGGCGAGCATCGCGCCGATGATGGTGAGTCCGCTGAAGGCGAAGACGATCAACAGGCCCGCGTCGAGCTGTGCGATCTGCAGCGGGTAGGTGCGCCCGCCAAACCATGACGCCAGCGACGGGAACAGACGCCCCGGATCGAGCGTGCCGCCGAACGGGATCACCGCAAACACCAGCAGTACCGGCGCGAACACCACAAACGGCGCCAGGAAGTAGCCCACCGCATCGTGCGTCTTGGGCTTGAAGTTCTCCTTGAGGAGCATCTTCATGCCGTCGGCCATGCCATGGAACAGACCAAGCCATATGAGCTTGACCTGCGTAAACGGAATGCGGATGTAGGCGCGATTGGCACCGATCCGATCCGACATCACCGCGGCCTGCTTGCGCTCAACCCAGGTGAGCAGTCCACCAAAGCTGAGCAGCACCAGCATGGAGTAGACGATGAACACCAGCGCAACCACAAAATCGGGCATCATACGCGCGCCATCGCGGGAGCGGCCTTAGACACGGCAAGCGTGGCGAACAACGCTTCGGCATGTACGATGGACGGCTTGAGCGGGAAACACGCTTCAAACGGCGTGACCACACCGGCGAAGTTGGTGTAGTGACCGCTGCGCTCCGTCTGGATACTGATGGGAATGAAGACGTCGGCCTGCGCGTTCTGCGCATGCTCGTACGAGCCGAGCAGAATGACCTTCGCGCCGGCCGGAGCCAGCGACAGGTCAAACCCTTCGCCCCAGACCAGCACCACGTCGGCGTCGGCGGTGAGCGCGGCGGTGACGTTCTCGTGCAGCGCCGGATAGAGCGCGAGCGCCGCTTTGCGATTGGGGTTCTTGTCTGGCTTGATCAGGATGTCGTCTTCGATCACTTCACCGGGCAGCGGCAGGTGATCGGACTTGACGAAACCCGTGATGTTGGGGAAGGCGGTGTGAAACGCTGCCAGCTCTTCGTTGGAGCCCCAGCTCGACACCAGCGCCACCGGATGTTTGGCCGACGCCAACAGGGCGGCCGCTGCCGATGTTGCGGCCGAAAGGTCAACCGCTGCGCCGCGCTGCATCGCCTGTTCGGCGCGCGGGCGCTCGAACAGATGCGCCAGATCACGCGCCTTGTTGCACACCCAGAGACCATTCACCGCGCGGTTCTCGAGTGGCGTGACGCGATCGATGCGTGTGTTGAGCGCCGGATCGAGCGCGTTGAGCTTCCACTCGTGTTTGCGATGCCAGATGTTGATGCTGCAGCCGCGCTCGCACCCCGGGCATACCGACGGCGTGTCCTTCAAGTACCAGACGCGCGCGTGGGTGAGCAGTTCGCGTGACAGCAGCGCGCCCACCGGACACAGGTCGATGACGTTGTCGGAGTAGACGTCGTTGTTGAAGTCGGCGTCTTCGGCGGGGCGAATGAGCGCGTGATCGCCACGATTGACGGCGCCGAGCGCATGCGACTTGGACACTTCATGCGTGAAGCGAACGCAGAGCGTGCACATGATGCACCGCTCGTTGTCCAGCATGATGCGATCGGACAGCGGATAGAACTTGGTGGCGTGCGTCTTGGGGTCGCGCGATTTGGACGCTTCGCCGTTGTGTTCGTAGTGGAAGTCCTGCAGCATGCACTCACCCGACTTGTTGCAGATGCCACAGTCGACCGGGTGATTGAGCGTGATGAACTGCATGGTGTCTTTCCGGAGATGCTTGACCTTCTCCGAGTTGAGCAGCACGCGCATGCCCGCCGTGACCGGCATGTTGCAGCCGATGTCAAACCACGGGTCGCCGTTCTCCTGCTCAACTTCCACCATGCAGATGCGGCAGTTGCCGGGCGTGGACAGATCGGGGTGCCAGCAGAAGTGCGGCACATCCACCCCGTTGTCGCGCGCGGCCTGAATCACCGTCTGGCCGTCCTTGGCCGTCATCGGCACGCCGTCGATGAAAAACTCCATCATGCGTGCGCTCCAACCAATGCGCTGGCAAACGGATCGTCGATAGCCAGCTGACCGTCGTACTTCGAGCGTTTGTTGATGATGTAGTACTCGAACTCGTCGCGGAAATGATCGAGGATGGCCGAGCAGGCGTAGCCCGCAGAGTCACCAAGACTGCAGATGGTGGTGCCGTCGTTGGCTTCACCGATCTGATAGAGGCGGTCGATGTCTTCCATGCGACCGCCACCGGCCACGATGCGCTTGAGGATCCGCTCCATCCATCCCATGCCTTCGCGGCACGGGGTGCACTGGCCGCACGACTCGTGGTGATAAAAGCGCTGGATCACGGCGGCGAGTCGCACCATGCAGGTGCCCTCGGCCACGGCAATCATCCCGCCCGATCCCAACTGCGAACCGGCGGCGAGCGCCGAGTTGTGATCGAGTGTGACACCCTTGAGCTCTTCGGCGTTGAGCACCTTGGTGGAGACACCGCCAGGGATGATGCACTTGAGCGCCCGTCCACCCAGCATGCCGCCACAGTCCTCGTAGATGAACTTCTCCCACGAGTAGCCGTACTCCACTTCATACACACCGGGCCGCACCACATGCCCGGAGATGGAGATCATCTGTGTGCCGGGGCTCTTGGGCGTTCCGACTTTCTTGAACTCGGTCGCGCCAAGTTTGATGATCACCGGCACGTTGGCGAGCGTCTCCACGTTGTTCACCACGGTGGGCTTCTGGTACAGCCCCTTCACCGTGAGTCGTGGCGGACGATTGCGCGGCCAGCCCTTCTTGCCTTCGAGTGATGCAAGCATGGCCGACGCTTCGCCGCAGACATACGAGCCGGCGCCGCGATACAGCACCACGTCGCACGAGTAACCGGTGCCGAGGATGTTTTCACCCAGCAGTCCGGCCTCGTAGGCTTCTTCGATGGCGGCGGCCATGCGGCGGTACGGCAGATCAAACTCGCCGCGGATGTAGATGAACGCGTGCCGGCCCTGCAGGGCGTACGACCCGATGATGAGCCCCTCGAGGCACATATGCGGGATGTTCTCCAGCATCCAGCGATCCTTGAACGTGCCCGGTTCGCCTTCGTCGGCATTCATGCACACGTAGTGCGGTTCGCCGTCGTTGAGTTTGACGACGCCCCATTTGCGTCCCGCCGGAAACGCCGCGCCACCATGTCCCAACAGTCCCGCCGCGGCCACTTCCTTGGTGACCTCGGTGGGTTGCATCTCACGGAGCGCCTTCTCGAGCGACTGATACCCGCCACGCGCGCGGTATGCGGCCAGCGTGTGCGAGGTGTCGGTGACGGGGAAGTTCATGAAGAACTTCGTGCCCGACAGCGCGGGCAGAGTGGCCGTCGTAGTCTCGGTCATTTGGCGAGCTCCTCGAGCAGCGCATCGACCGACGCTGGGGTGAGGTTCTCATGATATGTGTTGCCCACCATCATCATCGGCGCCGTGCCGCATGACGCGAGACATTCCACGGTGGTCAGAGTGAATTTCCCGTCGCCGGTAGTTTCGCCCGGCTTGATGCCAAGGCGCGTGCACAGATGCGCCACCAATCCTTCGGCGCCGCGCAGTGAACACGAGACGTTGTGGCACACCTGGATGTGGTGTGTGCCCAGCGGCTTGCGGGTGAACTGTGTGTAGAACGCGACGGCTTCATCCACCTGAATGCGCGGCACCCCGAGATACGCCGTGAGGTCGGTGATGTCGTCGTCGGTGATGTAGCCGCGCTCTTCCTGAATGCGCCGCAAGCAGGGCAGCGAGAGCGAGCCCTCAAAACCGGCAGGATACCGCTTCTTCCACTGCTCGAACTCGGGAATGAGTCGTGCGACGAGACCGCTCACCGGTCGCACTCCCCGCCGATCATGTTGATCGATCCGAACGTGGTGACGATATCGGCCAGCTGGTAGCCGTCGAGCATTTTGTGGACGCCACCCATGTGCACGAAGCTTGGCGAACGCACGTGCACCTTGTGCGGCGTGCCCGTGCCGGTGCTCACGATGTAGAACCCGAGCTCTCCGTTGGGCGCTTCGTGCGCCAGATAGATGTCGCCAGCCGGCACTGCAGGTCCTTCCATCACCAGTTTGAAGTGGTTGATGAGCGATTCAATTTCCGTGTACACCAGGTGCTTCTCGGGAAAGACGCACCGGCGGTCGTCCACATTGATCGGCCCTTCGGGCATCATGTCCATGAGCTGACGAATCATGTATACCGATTCGTCCATCTCACGCATGCGCACGTAGTAGCGATCGTAGTTGTCGCCCATGATGCCCACGGGCACATCGAAGTCGAGTTCGGCGTACGCGAGATACGGCGCATCCTTGCGGAGATCGCGTGCCACACCGGTCGAGCGCAGAATTGGTCCGGTGAATCCCCAGTGGAGTGCGTCGGCGGTGGTGATGGTGCCGACGTTGCGCATGCGGTCGATGAAGATGCGATTGCGATCGACCAGCCCGTGCACCCGTTCCACGTACGTCTCGTATTCCTTGAGAATCTCCTCGAGGCGTTTGAACCAGCCGGCGGGGACATCCTGCGCCAGTCCGCCAATGCGGCCGTACGAATACGTCACGCGCGCGCCCGTGAGCGCGGCGAGATGTTCGTACATGAAGTCACGCACCGTGACGAGATACAGGAATGCCGTCATCGCGCCCAGCTCCATCACACTGGCCGCGACACAGGTCAGGTGATCACACAGGCGCGAGTACTCGGACAGCAGCGTGCGCAGATACTTGGTGCGCGGCGTGATGGTCACGCCCATCATCTGCTCGACGGCGTCGCAGTACGTGAAGTCGTTGATGAGCGCCGAGCAGTAGTTCAGACGATCGACATACGGAATGAGGTTGTGCCAGGTGTGATCCTCGCACTCCTTCTCGAATCCGCGATGCAGATATCCGCAGTGCACATCCGTGCGCAGCACCTTCTCGCCATCGAGCTCGGCGATGATCTGCACGGTGCCATGGGTGGCCGGGTGCGACGGGCCGATGTTGACGATGACCGTGTCGTCACGCTCGTGCGTGATGATCGACGAGCGGACCGTGTTCGGAATCGGCGGGAGCATGATGCTATCGGACAAGGGCACCCTGCGGCGGCCGATAGGGAACGAGCGGCTGTTCCTTCTGCTTGGGATAATCTTTGCGCAGCGGATGTCCCTGGAACCCTTCGTACAACAGGATCGGGCGCAGGGCGTCGTTGCCGCGGAAGCGGATGCCATACATGTCGTGGCATTCGCGTTCCATGTAGTGCGCCGAACCGTACAGGTCGATCAGCGTGTCCACCAATGGTTCGGCTTCACTGACCCGCTCTTTGAGGCGCACTCGCACCTTGTGCGTGGTGGAGTAGAAGTGGCGCACCACTTCAAACCGGAGCGCGTCGTCTGGCCAGTCCACGGCGGTGACATCGAGAAAGACGTCAAAGGCGAAGTCGCTCTTGAGGCGCCGCACGACGGCCAGCAGCGCGGAGGGCTGCACCTCGAGTACCAGCACACCATGCGAGAGCCCGAGTGACCGGACCGGCGCGTTGGCGGCGTGCGGCTGATCGGCCGCGCTGGCGGGAGCCAGCTGTTGTTGCAGGAGATCGAAGATCGGCGCAGTCACGTCAGAACTTCTCATTGACGATGTTGTGCTTGCTGCTGGCGATCTTTTCCTGCAGTCGGATGATGCCGTCGATCACCATCTCGGGACGCGGCGGACACCCGGGCACGTAGATGTCGACTGGAATGATGCGATCGATGCCCGGCAGCGAGGCGTAATTCTGATAGAAGC
>JAGNMU010000253.1 GCA_017991005.1 Gemmatimonadaceae bacterium
CATTTTGCTTTTCGCCAGAATCCTCGCGATGTCACCGTGCGCCTGCTGTACTCCAGACGCACGCGCACGGTGTGGGTGCTGATCGCCGACCAGGAAGGGCAGCCGCTGCGCGGCTAGTCAGGGGATCGCTGCCGTGACACTGGCATTCAGGCACGTCGGTGAGCATTGTCTGCCGTTCGGATACGACTTGGTGTAGCGAATGTCCGTGAATTTTGAATCGCGTGCTCCGGCCGTCGTGATCACACGAATGGTTGCCTGACTCACCGACGTGCCAAAGAAGTAGACGTACGCGTTGCAGCTGTTCTCCTGTGGGCAATTCACTCGATCGACGGCCGGTTCCGTCGCCGAGAGCGACAACAGTTCAACGGAAAACGGCGCCGATGGCGCGGACGTGAACTGGACGCGCAAGCCATTCGCACATCCCACCAGATCGCAGCCGCAACCACCCAGCCCCAAGAGCGACAGCAACGCCGACGCGCGCGCGCCGGGTGCCAACCGCCTGCATCGAAGGGTCATCTGCATTCTCCAAAATGTCGAGACATGTGGGACGCAACGGCAACTGCTTTATCGCAGAGACGCAGGGGGCGCAGAGGCTCGCTTCGGACACGCGGTTGCCGTTCCCCAAACTAATCTGGGAAAGGGCTCCGCACGTGCCGACTGCACGCCTCTGCGCCCCCTGCGCCTCTGCGATAAAGCTGTTGCGGTTCCTGTGCGCTGTCGCCAACGCGCTGCGGCCCCGTGTGCTCGGTGCCCTCCTCGCCCTCTCTATTCCAGCAGCACCAACGTCTGTCCGCCCTCATGCGCGATACGGAGCGCGCGGTCGCGTCCTTCCTCATCTGTGGACAGCTCGATGCCGGTGACACCCGCGATGGCGTGGGTCATGTGTTGTCCTGCCAGCGTCGATGTGCCGAACATCAGCGACACCGTCTGCGAGGTATGGTCGAACGTGGCCGCCACGATGGGCAGTGCGTGACCAAGAATCTGCGCGCCGAAGTCTCGCTCATCGATCTCCACGGTGCACCGGCGTGCAACGTGCCGTTCGCCAAACGCCTTGAGTTCGGCGTCATACACATCCGCGTCAAAGGTGCGCGTCCGCGAGGCCACGGTTGACCGGGTGCGCGCGGCCAGCAGCGTTGCGGCCGACCCCGGCACACAGAGCACCGAGCAGGGGGCGTGACGAATGAGTTCCGCGGCGACACTGCCCAGCACCATGCGACGCAGGAAACCATAGCCGTGCGTGGCGGTGACGACGAGATCTGCCTCCGCCGAGCGCACCACCCGCATGATCTCATCGGACGGGTTGCCATCCACGATCACATCTTCAAACGTCATCATCCCGCTGACCAAATCGTGGTGCAGCTGATCGAACCCGTGACGCGCCTGGTTGCGATACGCGACGGCGCGCTCCTGCAGCACCGGGTCGGTTTCTGCAAACGGCGGTGCCACGTGGACAAAGGTGACATGGGCGTCGGGGGCGATGAGCGAGATCGCCACACGCGCGGCGTGCGAACTGAATTCGCTGAAGTCCACCGCGATGACCACACGTTTGGCGAGACCGTGCAGGCGTGATTCCGTCGCGAGCACCGGCGTGTCACCCAGTTGCAGCAGACGCAGCACGGTTTCTCCGCCGAGCGCGCGCTGCAGCGCGGCGTGCCGTCCGCGACCAACCACGATGACCCGGGCGCCCAGTTCGCGTGCACACTCGACGATTTCGCGTGCCGGCTCGCCTGTGCGGATCACGAGCGGCCACGTGGCACCCGGCGCGACCAGCCGCGCTCGCTGCGCTCGCAGCAGACCCTCGCGTCCGGCACGGATCGAGTTGTCAGCGTCGAGCGCCATCGGAACAGCGTCAAACGCGTAGATGGGCATCGAGAATGGCCGCACCACACTCATCACGTGCACGGCGGCGTTCGTGTGCTCCGCCAGTTCCTGCGCCAGCGGAAACGCGGCGTCGGAATGCGGAGAGGTGTCGGAGGCGACGAGAATCGGGCCCGCGATGGTGTGAGGGGCTACGTACGCGGTAAAGCCAGCGGTGGCAGAACGAGCGAGGCCGGGCATCTCAACCTCCGAACTAGGCGTTCCTGCAGGAGCGACGCGGCGCGCGCTCACCCTGAACAGAGCAGCGGAATCCGTCCCCGGGGCATCGGGGTTCACCTGACACTGTTTCGTCCGGTGGATAAGTTGTGGAATCCCGCAGCTTCCAGCACGCCCAGGAGATCCCGATGATCCGCCGCGCTCTTTCACTCGCCGTCGCCGCCGCCGCGCTGACAACGGCCGCGAGTGCCCAGTCCACTGTCTTCAAGTCATCGCAGCACGACTATCGGGTCGTCACCGTTGCCAGCGGTCTGATCAATCCCTGGTCCATGGCGTTTCTCCCAAACGGAGAAATACTCGTGACCGAGCGCCCGGGTCGGTTGCGTGTGATCCGTGCCGGTAAGCTGGTAGAGGCGCCGGTGTCCGGGGTGCCCGACGTGGTGGCGCGTGGTCAAGGTGGGCTGCTCGACGTGGCGTTGCATCCCAACTTCGCCACCAACCGGTTGGTGTATCTGAGCTTCTCCAAGCCGGTCGGCAACGGCGCCGCTACCACCGGTGTGGTGCGTGGCACGTTTGATGGTGCAAAACTCAGCAACGTGCAGGAGATTTTTGTCGCCGACACCAAGGGCGCGCCGGGACACTTCGGCTCGCGACTGGCGTTCGACAAGCAGGGGTTTCTTTTCATCACGGTGGGTGACCGTCAGGTCGCACCGGCCGGCAATCTCGAGGCGCATCCGGCGCAGGATCTTTCCAATCATCACGGCAAGATCATTCGGCTCACCGACGACGGAAAAACGCCGCCGGACAATCCGTTTGTCGGACGTGCGGGCGCCAAGCCGGAGATCTGGAGCTACGGACATCGCAATCCGCAGGGACTCGCCATCCATCCGGTCACCGGCGACATCTGGGCAACGGAGCATGGGCCACAGGGTGGCGATGAGCTCAATCTCATCAAGCGCGGCGCCAACTACGGCTGGCCCGTGATCGGTTTCGGCGTGAACTATGGCAGCGGCGCCATCATTCACAGCGGCACCCGCAAGGACGGGATGGAGCAGCCGCTGAACGTCTGGGTACCGTCCATCGCGACGTCCGGCCTGATGATCTACACGGGTGCAAAGTTTCCGGCGTGGAACGGAAGCATGTTCTCCGGCGGCATGGCCGGCGAACAACTGGTGCGCCTGACACTCGATGGGCAGAAGCCGACGGTCGCCGATATTCTGCTGCGCGGTCAAGGACGCGTTCGCGCTGTCGCGCAGGGGCGCGACGGGTTCATCTACGTGGCCATCGACGACAGTCAGGGCAAGCCGACACCGATCATCCGACTCGAACCCATCGCCCGTCGTTAATCGCGCGTCACTCGTCGCACCTCGTCACTCGCTCGCCCTGAACGCACAACCGGTCACGTCGAGACGGGAACGCGCGTTTCTGCAAACACGGGCGACATCAACCCCTCACGGCTCCGGCCGTGAGGGTCCTGGTTGGCGCGAATTTCGTTCACCATCTCGAGTGCCGTCTTCTCGCATGGTGGCAAGGTCATGGCGCTTTCACCGAGTGGCGTGACCCGTTCACCCCATCGCACCAGCAGCGCGCAAAAGGTGAGTCCGCCACCAAACGCCGGCATGAGCAACAGACTGCCGGGTTTGACGCGTCCTTCGCGCAACGCCTCCACCAGACTCACCGGCACCGTCGCCGCGCTCATGTTGCCGTACTTGTGCACGGTCACCATCACACGCTCCATCGGCACGCCCGCGTGTTTGGCCACCGACTCGATGATGCGCAGATTGGCCTGGTGCGGCACCACGAGATCAATGTCGTCGGCCGTCACGCCTGCTTCGCGCATCACGCGTTCGGCCGCACCGCTCATGCCCTGCACGGCGCGTTTGAAAATCACCTGGCCGTCAAAGTCCCACAGCATGTCACCAAAGGTGATGTTGCGTCCGGTATACCCGGCGCCCATGCCGCGCACGCGCAAACTCTGGCGTGATTCGGCATCGCATCCAAGCACGGTGCCGATCACCCCTTCCTCGTTGTCCGACGCCTGCAGCACCACGGCGGCCGCGCCATCGCCAAACAGCACGGCCACGTTGCGATTGCTCCAGTCCATGTAGCGGCTGATCAGCTCCACACCGATCACGACGGCGTTGCGCACCACGCCACTCTGAATCATCGACGTGGCCGTCGAGAGTCCGTACAGAAAACTGGTGCACGCCGTGTTGAGATCCATCGCCGCGGCACGTGTGGCGCCCAAGGCGATCTGCACTCCCGACGCGCTGTTGGGCACCGCCTCTTCGTTGCTGCACCCGCCGTAGATGATCAGATCGAGGTCGGCGGCGTCGAGCCCCGCGCACGCCAGGGCACGTGCACTCGCGACCGTGGCCATCTCGATCGCCGACACATGCGACACGCGGCGTTCCTTCATGCCGGTGCGCTGTGTGATCCACTCGTCGGACGTCTCGAGAAAGGTGGAGAGATCGTCGTTGGTGAGCACGGCCGGTGGCAGGGCTTCACCCCAACCCGTGATGGCAGCGGAACGGTGATGCGTCATGGCGGCGGAAAGGATGCCTGGCGGCAGCAAGGGAAAGAACCCGCACGGTCGGCGAGGAGGGAGCGCCGGCCTGCCGAAACGCTACCAGCGGGAGCGGGTGTTTCACAAGGCCGATTCGGCATGCTAACGTCAGGTGCGCACCACGCCGTCCTGATTCTCACCCACTGCCGTTCACACCTATGCCTCCGCAGTCTCCTGCCGTGAAACGCGCCGCCGCCGCAACGCTCGCCGTCATGTGCATTGCGGTGAGCACGGTGCTGCCCGCGCAGTCCGTCACCGCGTTCACGGGCATCACACTCATCGACGGCACGGGAGGCGCGCCCGTCTCCAACGCCACATTGGTTGTCAGGGACGGCCGTGTGCTCGCTGCCGGCCCATCCGCGCGCGTCACGATTCCCGCCGGCGCCACACGGGTCGCGCTCAACGGCAAGACGGTGATCCCGGGACTGGTCAACGCACATGGCCACGTGAATACGCCCGACGATCTCGCGACGTACGCCGCGTACGGGGTGACGACCGTCTACTCGCTGGGTGGTGAGCCGGCGTCGGTGTTTGCCGCGCGCCGCGCGCAGCGGCAGTCGGCGACGGGCGCCACTGGCGGCGCCGCCGCCGGTGGAAGCCGTTACGCGCGTGTGTACGCCGCCGGCCCCGTGCTCACTCCCACGTCTGCCGACGATGCGCGGGCGCAGGTGACCGCCGCGGCGGCGCAGCAGGTGGACATCATCAAGATTCGTGTCGACGACAATCTCGGGACGGCACCCAAGATGACACCGGATGTCTACCGCGCCGTGATCCGGGAAGCGCACGCACGAAACCAGCGTGTCGCGGTGCACTTCTACTACCTGTCCGACGCGAAAGACCTGCTCGACGCTGGCGCCGATTTCATGGCGCACAGCGTGCGCGATCTGCCCGTGGATGCGGCGTTTGTCTCGGCGCTCAAGACGTCAGGGCACTGCTACTCACCGACCCTCATGCGCGAAGTGTCGACGTTCGTGTACGACACGACACCCGCGTTCTTTGCCGACTCGCAGTTTCTCGCACACGCCAACCGGCAGTGGATGGCGACGGTGCAGGAACCGGCCCGCCAGCAGGCCATGCGGTCGAGTGCCAGCGGGCAGCGATACAAGGCGCAGCTTCCCGTCGCCATGCGCAATCTCAAGGCACTCGCCGATGCCGGCGTGCCCATTGCGATGGGCACCGACACGGGCCCGGTGGGCCGCTTTCAGGGCTACTTCGAGCTGATGGAGCTCGAGATGATGGTCGATGCCGGTCTCACGCCGCAGCAGGTGCTGACGTCAGCCACGCGTGACGCGGCGCGTTGCATGCAGATCGATCGCGACGTGGGCACACTCGAAGCGGGCAAGTGGGCAGACTTCGTGGTGCTCAATGCATCACCACTCGAGAAGATCAGCAATGTCCGGCGTCAGCATTCCGTCTGGATTGGCGGGGTGCGCGTGCCGACGCCGTAAGACGTCGGCACGCGGGTCACCGCGCGTTCTTACTTCGGAAACCCGACCGTCGGGACCGCTGGCATCAGCTTGAGCGCGTTCGCGTAGTACACCTTCTTGAGCACGGCGTCGGGCAGATCGATGCCGTACAACTTCCAGAACGCGTGATAGCCGCGGTAGTAGTCGAAGTAATCATCACGCGTTTCAAACACGCGCCAATAGTACGGATACTCTTCCGGCTGGAAGGAATCCTTGCCGAAGAGAATGCGGTCCTGGTACTTCACGAAGAAGTCGTGCGCCGCGCGCGGCTGCCGGCCGATATCGTACAACACGGCGCCCACTTCCGTGTACAC
>JAGNMU010000254.1 GCA_017991005.1 Gemmatimonadaceae bacterium
ACCATAGCGGGGTGAGTGGCCGTTACGCGGTGGAGTCTCAACTGCAGGCGGTGGAGTCTCAACTGCAGGCGGTGGAGTCTCAACTGCAGGCGGTGGAGTCTCAACTGCAGGCGGCGGAGTCTCAACTGCAGAAAGGGGACGAAGAGACGCAGAGACGGGCGACGTGGATGACCAGCAAGACCATCGATCGCTGACCCCGGACTCTGGACATCGAACCAAAGGAAGACCCCGCGACGGCCATCTGCCGTCGCGGGGTCTCTGTCTTCATCCACGGTCTCGCAGTTCGTCCACGTCCCGAGTCCCTGCGTCACTCCGTCTCACATCTGTTGTGAAGTCGAGCGCACAGACCGTCCCCGCACACCCCAGCCTATGGCCGCTTCGGCCACAGTACCCCTTGATTCGCCCGCGTCACCGCCCCCACACCCTTGTACGTGAACTTCTGCAGTCGCTTGCCCTCGTACGTTTCGGTCGTGTAGATGTTGCCTTTAGTGTCGGTGGCGATGCTGTGAACGGCGAAGAACTGTCCGGGCTGGCGGCCGCCATCGCCAAAGCTGGTGAGAATTTCCAGCGTATTGCGGTTCATCACGTAGATGCGCTCGTTCCGGCCATCGGCCAGAAACAGGTATCGCTGCGCGGCATCGCGTGAGAACGCGATATCCCATACCGAGCCGTCGCCGCGTGTGGCCGGCGCCACGCGCACTTCCTTCACGAATTCGCCGCTCTTCTTGAAGACCTGAATCCGATCGTTGGGGCGGTCGCACACGTAGACGAGCCCATCGTTGCTTGGCTCGGCGCAGTGAACCGGCGTGCGGAACTGCTTGATGAGCGGGGCACTTGGGTCGTACGGCGGGGTGCGCGCATCATCCGGCTTGCCGCCGTAGGCGCCCCAGAATCGCTTGAGCGCGCCCGTGGACATATCGAGCACCGCCACACGCCGGTTGCCATATCCGTCGGCCACAAAGGCTTCCTGCGCCTTGGTGTCGAACGAAATCTTGGCGACCCGCCCAAAGTGGGTACTGTCGTTGCTGTTCGGCTGCTGCCCCGGCGTGCCGATCTGTTGCAGGAACTTGCCGTCGTGCGTGAACTTGAGGATGTGCGAGTCGCCCGCGCCATTCCCGCCGATCCACACGTTGTCTTTGTCGTCGAGCGCGATGCCGTGGTTGGAGGCAGGCCACTGGTAGCCCTCACCCGGGCCGCCCCAGGCTTTGACCAAATTGCCAGCCGGATCGAACTCGAGAATCGGCGGAGCCGACTGGCAGCATTCGGCGATCGGCGGATTGGCCTTCATGCCCACTTCCGTCCGCTGATTGAGCGTGGAGTCGCCGCGATGGATGATGAACACATGATCGCGGCTGTCGATACCGACGCCGATCACGGAGCCCAGGAGCCAGTGGTTGGGGAGTGGCTTGGGCCACACCGGGTCGACCTCGAAGCGTGGCGCCTGCACCTGCTGCCGGTCGGAGGCACCCAGTTTGGCCTGCAGGGCGCCCAGCGCGACCAGCGTGCCGCCCAGTCCGAGCCAGACGACCGCCTTTTTCGACTGCATCATCAGTGTTTCTCCAGCGCGCGGCGTAATAGGGAGAGACCCGTGTGCGTCGCGCGACGCGGTGGTATGTTCGAGGCGAATCCCGGCACGCAGTTTCCTTCCGGCCGCCCGCACGTGGCCACTGAAGTAACCCGCCCCTCCTCGTCTGTCCAGAGAATCGTGCGCGTTTTCCTGCTCGACCGCGTTCCACGCGCGGCGATGACCTCGTTCCGTTCCGCGTGTCACGCGCCCCCGGGTGCGCCGCTGCGTGCACGTCTGAGTCCGCTCTGGCGTGCGCTTCGCGGTGCGCTGGTGGTGTTGCTGGGCGTGGCCCTGTCGTTTGCGCCGTCCCCACTCGCGGCGCATGAAGTACCGAAGCGCGTGACTGTGCGCACCTTCGTGCGGCACGAGGGACGGATCGTGCGGATCCTGGTCCGTGCGCCGCTCGAAGCCATGCGAGACGTCGAGTTTCCACTGCGCGGCGCGTACCTCGATCTCGCGCGCGCCGACAGCGCGCTCCATGATGCGGCAAAACTCTGGGTGGCAGACGGGATTCGCCTGTCCGCCGACGGGACGCCGTTGCCGACGCCGCGCATTGCCGCCGTGCGCGCATCACTCCCGTCCGATCACGCTTTCGAGCAATACGCCGACGCGCTCGCCCACACCACTGGTCTGCCGCTGTCGCCGTCGACCGACATCCCCGCGCAGCAGGTGATGTTGGATGTGTTGCTCGAGTACCCGGTGGCGTCGCCGGACGTCCGGCTGTCCATCGCCCCGCAACTGGCGCATCTCGGCGTGACCACGTCCACGGTGCTGCGTTATCTGCCGGCCGACGGTGCCGAGCGGGTGTACCTCTACGACGGTGACCCGGGCGTGGTTCCGCTCGAGCCCAATTGGTGGCATGCCGCGTCGCGGTTCACGGTGATGGGCGGCGAACATCTGCTGTTGGGCATCGACCATCTGCTCTTTTTGCTGTGCCTGGTGATCCCCGTGCGACGAATCGGGCCATTGGTCGGCATTGTCACAGCGTTCACGGTGGCGCATTCGATCACGCTGGTCGCATCGGCGCTGGGCTTTGCGCCGGACGCCCTCTGGTTTCCGCCGCTGGTCGAGGTGCTCATCGCCGCATCGATCGTGTATATGGCGGTCGAGAACGTGGTGGGTGCGCGCCTCGAGCGACGGTGGTTGGTGGCGTTCGGTTTTGGCCTGATGCACGGATTCGGGTTTTCGTTTGCCCTGCGCGACTCGCTGCAGTTCGCCGGCGGTCATCTCATCACCGCGCTGGCCGCGTTCAACGTGGGGATCGAGCTGGCGCAAATCGCCGCGCTGCTGGTCGCTGTACCGGTCCTCAATTGGCTCGTGGCGCGCGGCATCCCCGAGCGTGCCGGCGCGATCGTGCTGTCGGCATTTGTCGCGCATACGGCGTGGCATTGGCTGGCCGAGCGATTCACGACGCTGCGCGCCTACGCGTTCACCTGGCCGACGTTGGATACCGCGTTTGCGATTGCCGCCATTCGTTTGCTCATGGGGATGCTGATCGCCGGGGGCGCGGCATGGGCGCTGTCGGGTGTGATGACCAGACTCGCGCAGCCCAAACCCAAGCCACGGGCCGGCGCACTGCTGTTACTGGTGGGGTTCGGCGCGGCATGTGCGCTCGCCGCGGGACTGAGTGCGGGGCCGCTGCGTGCGCAATCGTCTGTGCGTTCCACCATGGCCGGCGTCTACACGGCGGAGCAGGCCATCAAAGGGCGCGAGGTATTTGCCGGATCGTGCAGCGGCTGCCATACCGTGGCCTCGCACAGCGGTCCCGTCTTCGCGGCGCGGTGGATGGGCCGATCGCTGATGGAGTTCTTCGACTACGTCAGCCGACTCATGCCGAAGTCCGGTCCCGGGACGCTCACAGAAGACGAATACGTCTGGGTGACGGCCTACGTGCTCAAGCTGAACGGCATGCCGGCCAGTTCGCGTGAGCTGTCGGCGGAGCCGACGCTGCTGAAAACCATTCGCATCGACTCAACCGCGGTCGGTGCCGGTGTCCGGAGCGAACGCACCACACGATGACCGAACGACGCACACGCGCGCGACGTTCACGCAGGGCAGGACCCTTGGCAGCACGACACGCAGCACTCACGGAGAATCCATGACACGACGCACGACCAAACGGGTGTTCGGCACAGTAGTCGCCGCCGGTGCGGTGATCGCAGGACTGGTCACGGTGCAAGCGGTGCGCACAGGCGCACAACCGGCAACTACGCTGGTGCGCGGCAACGTGGCCGGCGAGTGGCGGTACTGGGGTGCGGATGCGTGGAGCTCCCGCTATTCGCCGCTCGATCAGATCAACGCGAGCAATTTCGACTCGCTCAAGGTGGCGTGGACCTGGAACGCCGGCGCGTTCGGCAAAGACGAGTACTACCGCACGACGCCGATCTTCGCGAACGGCCGGCTCTTCACGGTGGCAACCACACGCCGGGTGACCGCCGCACTCGATCCGAGCAATGGCGAAACGCTGTGGATGTATCGTCTCGACGAAGGCATCCGCTGGCAGAAGGCGCCGCGTCAGTTCGCGGGTCGCGGCCTGTCATACTGGACCGATGGCCGCAGTGAGCGCGTGTTGACGGTGACGCCGGGCTATCACCTGGTCTCACTTGACGCCAAGACGGGCCGTCCCGATCCGCTGTTCGGCAAGAACGGCGTCGTGGATCTGATGGACGGATTGGGCTATCCGATGGTGCCACTGGCCGTCGATGATTCGGGGCCGCTGATCATCAGCGACGCCGCACCGATGCGCAAAGCCAAGCTGGGGGAGAAGTGGGACCCGGTCAAAAAGATCGGCGCCGACGGCACGATCGGCATCGATCCCGCTGCCGGGCAGATTGCCGCGAGCTCGCCGCCGATTGTCGTTGGCAACGTGCTGATCGTCGGCAATTCGTCGATTCACGGCTACTATCCGATTCGCGCGCACAATGTGCCGGGAACGATTCGCGGCTTCGATATTCGCACCGGTCGACAGCTCTGGAAGTTCAATCTCGTGCCGCAGCCGGGCGAATATGGTGCGGACACGTGGAAGAACGGCTCGAAACCCGGCACCAAGGGCGTAGGCAAGAACGACGCGTGGGCTCCGTACGCCGCCGATCCGGAACTCGGTATTGTCTACATCCCGGTCGGCATGCCGCTGATGGACGAATACGGCGGTCATCGCCCGGGCAACAACCTGTACGGCAACAGCCTGGTGGCGCTCGACGCGAAGACGGGCGTGCGGAAGTGGCACTTCCAGATGGTGCATCACGATATCTGGGACTACGACACGCCAATGTCGCCCAACCTGATGGACATCACCGTCGACGGCAAACGTCGCAAGGTGGTGGCGCAGACGACCAAACAGGGATGGGTGTACACGTTCGATCGGGTGACGGGCGAGCCGATTTGGCCGATGCCCGAGACGCCGGTAATGAAGAGCGATGTGCCGGGCGAACAGTCGTCTCCCACGCAGCCGATTCCCAGCAAACCTGCGCCGTATTCGCAGCAGGGGTTGGTCGAAGCTGATCTCATCGACTACACGCCGGCCATTCGTGACTCGGCGCTCAAGATGGCAAAGAAGTGTCGTATGGGGCCGTATTTCATTCCGCCCGCGGCCGCCGACGGCAAGGGCTCGACGGGTTTGCGCTGCTCATGGTATGCGCCGGGAGCGAGCGGCGGTGTGAACATCGATGGTGGCGCCGCGGTGGATCCGGAATCGGGGATGCTGTTTGTTGCATCCATCACGGGCATGAGCACAGCCCAGGTGCAGAAGGATCCGTGTTCGGAGTTTGACTACAGCTCGCCGCGTGACAGCTGCGGTCTGCTCGGCGCACTGCCCGCGCCGGCGGGATATCAGAAGCCGGCAAGCGGTGATCGTGGCGGCGACTTCGGGGCACGAAGCGCAGGCTCCATGATCGGCGGCGTGTCCATCGTGAAGCCCAAACAGTACGGCGGTATTACGGCCTACAACATGAATACCGGCGACAAGAGCTGGTGGATTCCGAACGGTGGGATGCAGAAGATCACCAGTCGCGATCCGCTCTTCGCCGGCGTGACGCTGCCCGAACAGAGCGCCCGTGGCCAGGCGCAGGCGATGAACACCAAGTCGCTCATGATCTACGGCACCGGCCGCGGTGGCGGTGCGCCGGGTTCTGCGCCGACCCTGTTTGCCGTGGACAAGTCCACCGGCAAGCAGGTGGGTGCGCTCAAGATCGAATCACGCACCACGGCCGTGCCGATGACCTTCATGCACATGGGCAAACAGTACATCGTGTTTGCCACTGGCTCGGAAGAGAACACGGGGCTCACGGCGCTGACGTTGCCTCGGAAGTAGCACACACCCTCAGCACACCCCGAAAGCGTTCTACCACAGAGAGCACAGAGGACACAAAGAAAAGCGCGGATCGCAGCGGCTTTTCCTTTGTGTCCTCTGTGCTCTCTGTGGTAAATGGCAGTTGCAGTGCCGCGACTATTTCTTTTCGTAGCGCTTGAGTGCCTTCTGCCCGACTTCGGCGCCGTAGATATTGCCCGCCGCGTCCACCGCGACGCCTTCCGCCGAGCTGGTGCTCGGCGCTTTTTCGTCGGGATCGGGAATGAACGCAATCACCTTGCCGTCTCGCGCGCTGCCAATGCGAATACCTCGCTTCCACGCGATGTGCGGCGGATTCACCGAGCCCGACTCGGAGTCGGCAACGTACATCATGTCGTTCTTGTCGATGAAGATGCCGCTGGGCCGGCTGAACTGATACCACGTGTCGAGAATCTTGAAATCCTGATCCATGATCAGGATGCGATCGTTTCCGCGATCGCCGACAAACAACCGGCCGCGCGAATCAA
>JAGNMU010000255.1 GCA_017991005.1 Gemmatimonadaceae bacterium
CGCCATCGCGGGCGGCCGCACGCGCATTGTACACACCGTTGTAGTACACGCACCCCGAGGTCGCCAGCGTCAGCCATGCGGCAATCCCGAACGCCCGGACGCGAGCCGAGCGCGTGTACGCTGCGTGCATCAGGGCGCGCCCCCCACCTTCCGATCGTACTGCGCCAGAAACTTCTCGGCGGCCGTGGCGAGCGCCTCCGCCAATTCCCGCTGACTGTCCGGATCGGTCATGTAATTCGACTCCGCGCGATTGGTGCCGAATCCGATCTCCACCAGCACCGCGGGCATGAACGCCTTGACGAGGACCACAAACCCGGCCTGCTTCACTCCGCGACTGGGGCCCGGGTGAATCTGACGCAGGCCGGCCTGCACCAGATCGGCCAGACGAGAGCTTTCGCGCAGATGCTCGTTCTGCGCCATGTCGCGAATGATGAAGCCCAGCGGGTCATCACGCGTTGCGTCCGCGGTGGTTTCGAACTTGATCACTTCGTTTTCCATCGCCTCGACACGCCGCGCATCCTCCGTTCGCGCTTCGGCGAGAAAGTACGTTTCGTAGCCGCGCGCGCCGCCCGGTTCTTTCCACCGGGGATTGGCCGCGTTGACATGGATCGACATGAACAAATCGCCCTTCGCCTGATTGGCGATGCGACCACGATCGCCCAGCGCGATGAGCGTGTCGCTGGTGCGCGTCATGACCACCCGAATGCCGCGCTTTTCAAGAGATGCTTTGAGCTGCCGCGAGACGGCCAGCACAATGTCTTTTTCGTACACTTTGCGCGTCGCGCCGATGGGACCAGACATGCCGCGATCGACGCCACCATGCCCCGCGTCCACGATCACCACCCGTTCGCGTGAGGCAGCACTGCGTTCGCGGGGGAGTACCGGCGAGGACGTCGGTGCAACCGGAGCGGGCACGCTTTCGCGGGCGCGCTCGGGAGCGCCCGGAGGGCGTTTGGCCACCGTCAGACTGAACCGCCGGACCTCCCGGCGATCGGCATCGAACAACACGCCACTGGCAACCCGCGGCAACAGGTCGGTGGCCAGTGAGAGCGGCACATACACGCGCCCCGACTGGCGATAGACGGACGCCGACAGCGGGAAGGTGTCCGCCGCGACGCGCGCCCACGCGCTTCCGACTTGCAGGTCGACCCGGGTGTCGGCGATCTGCAAGTGATAGAGCATACCGCCGTCGGCCACGAACTGGCCGCTGATCGCTTCACTGAGCTGGTCCGCCCGGATCGCAGACCCGCCATCAACGTGCCGACTGACCGGCACATCGCGGCGCCGGTCACCGACGACGATTGTCAACGGCGGCGTCTGGGCGGCCGACGCCTGGAAGGCAAAGAGCAGCGCGGTAATCAGCATCGGCGGGAAGCTCGTGTCCCGTGCGTCACCGGGAGCGCATGGCGCGCGCGATCTCGCGATCGGCATCGCGCTTTTTCAGGTCTTCACGCTTGTCGTGTTGCTGCTTGCCTCGCACGAGCGCCAGTCGCGCCTTCACGCGCCCACGCAGGAAGTACAGATCCAGTGGGACGAGCGTGAGACCCTGCCGTTCGACCGCGCCGATCAGCCGGCGGATCTCGCGACGGTGCAGCAACAGTTTGCGCGTGCGTGTGGGCTCATGGTTGAAGTTGCTGCCATGTCCGTACGCCCCGATATGCAGATTCAACAGGTAGACCTCCCCGTCCTTTACGACACCAAAGGCGTCGGTGAGGTTGGCGCGACCGTCGCGCAACGCTTTGACCTCGGTCCCGGTGAGGACGATGCCCGTCTCCCAGGTGTCGAGTATCTCGTAGTCGTGGCGCGCGCGCTTGTTCCGCGCGATGATCGCGATCTGGTCTTCCGTATCCGGTTTCGACATGCTGTCGGTCAAGTTAGTCAGTTGACTTCCGAATGGTGCACGGTCTATTCTTCCCCTCCCTGAAGCCAACCGCGTACGAAACGTCAGTGTGACCGACGGCACGTACCCGGGCGGCACCCGCAGTCTTGCAGGATTGCGCTTTTGGTCTCGGCCAAGCGCTCCGCCGGAGTGGTGGAATTGGTAGACGCGCTGCGTTCAGGGCGCAGTGTCCGCAAGGACGTGCCGGTTCGAGTCCGGCCTTCGGCACTACTGACAGCACAGTTCCAGACAAGTTCCAGCAGATCGAGCCGGTTCTGAACGTGGATTTCGCAGACGCCCAGGCGTTTGTGCTCCGCGGTCTCGACCGGCTCGCTGCGTTTCGGCATGAGCCGACCGACGGCGCCCTCTGCGGACGCGGTCCGGCCCCTGCGGACGGGCGGCTGCCGGTGGGCTAGTGCCGCATCGCCGACGGCGCGACGTCGTCAGGCAACGACGCCACGCCAAAGACGGTCCGAAGGACCTCGTTGGCCCGAACGCGGGCGCTCTGCACGTACTGCGTCGCCTCGCCAAGGAGGTCCGGCGACGGCGTCGCGACGCCTGCGCCGTCCAACAGCACCCGCGCCAGGCGGGTCGCCGGCGTTTCCGTCAATCCACGCACGGTCATGGCGGCCGAGTACGCGCGCCACCGCGCGGTCCACGGCGACGGTGTCCCGTGAGCCGTTCGGGACTCGGCATCGAGCAGTGGCGCCAGCGCGTGCGTCACGTCGGACGCGGTCTGATCATCGAGGGCATCGCGCTCCGCCACGATCAGGCCGAGCGCGCGCCGTGCGTACAGCAGTTCACGATCGGCAACCGCTCGCGCCACGCCGGCGCGAACCAACCACTCCGACTCGGTCGCGTCGCTCGTGTCGAGCACCTCGCGCAAGTAGCGTTCCGCGCGTCGCCGGCGCTCTCGTGATGCCTGCCATTCGCCGAGGATCCCCATCCGTCGATCAGCCCTGCAGAATCGGGAGCGCGCCGGCGCGATCGTCGGCGGGGGGCGCGTACGCCGGCAAACCAACCCGGTCGCGAACCACGGCTTCGTCAGCCAGCAGGTCGCAGAGCTTGACGCCTTCCAACACCTCGTCAATTCGCTGCTGCAGCAGCATCCACACCGGTCGAATGCTGCAGTTCTCCGAATCGGCGCACCGCGCCGAATCGACGGGATGCGAGACGCAGTGCAAGTCGAACGTGGCGAGTTCCGACGCCTGAATGACATCGCGCACGGAGATCTCTGCGGCGTCGCGCGCGAGCGCATATCCGCCCCGCGCACCACGGGTGCTGTTCACGATGCCGGCACGTCGCATGCGGAGCAGGATCTGCTCGACATAGTCGGCTGGCAGCTTTTCCCGCGCTGCGATGTCCCGTCCGGTTACGGGACCCGTCCCGGAACGACGCGCCAGATGCAGCGCGCAGATGAGGCCGTATTCGGCCCAAGTCGTGATGCGCATGTATAGAGACTAGGGCCGCAAGTCCGAGTCGACAAGCGCTGTGCGAGGATCCGGGTCGATCAACCGCCCGCCGACGCGCCGTGCTGGCCCGACGGCACCCCGATTTCCGTCATCTTCCGCAGGTCGAGAACGCCGTCGATGTCTTCGGGTGGCAACACACCCTCCCGCGCAACCAGCTCGCGGATCAGTACCCCTTCCGCCACTGACTGCTTGGCCAGTTCCGCCGCGCGCGCGTAGCCAATCTGCGGCATGAGGGCCGTAGCCAGTGCCGCCGAGCGTTCGACCCAATACTCGCACATGGCAGCGTTGGCTTCGATGCCGACCACACAGCGCTCGGCAAACGTGCGCAGGGCGTTCGTCAGTATGCGCATCGAGAGGAGCAGGTTCTGCGCGATGACCGGCATCATCACGTTCAGCTCAAGCTGACCGTGTTCTGCAGCAATCGCCACGGTGGTGTCACATCCCACCACCTGAAAGCAGACCTGATTGACCATCTCGGGAATGGACGGATTGATCTTTCCCGGCATGATGGACGATCCCGGCTGCACGGCCGGCAGCGCAATTTCGTCGAGTCCGGTGCGCGGACCTGATGCGAGCAGACGGAGATCCGACGCAATCTTCGACACGTCGAGCGCGAGACCTCGCAGGGCGGCCGAGAACGCGGCGGCGTCTCCCATGCTCTGCATCAGCTGAATACGGTCGTGTCCGATGCGCAGCGTCGCGATGCCGGAGACGGCGATGAGGTGTTGATTCATCAGCGCCGGGTACGCCGGCTCCACCGTCACGCCGGTGCCAACAGCGGATCCGCCGATACCGAGGTCGTTCAGGTAGTCGCCGGCTTCGACGAGACGCCGGCGGCACCGTTCCACCGAGCCCGCGTAGGCCGTGAACTCCTGCCCCAGTCGAATCGGCATCGCATCCTGCAGGTGCGTCCGCCCCGCCTTCACGATCGCATCGAACTCGACACCCTTCGCGGCAAGCCCATCCCGCAGTGCGTCCACGGCGGCCAGCAGCGCCGGCAATTGCCCGAGTACGGCAAGGCGGATGTTGGTCGGGATCGTGTCGTTGGTGCTCTGCGCCATGTTGACGTGATCGTTGGGATGCACCGGCGCATAACTGCCGCGCGCGGCTCCCATCATCTCATTGGCGCGATTGGCGAGCACCTCATTGACGTTCATGTTGTGCGACGTCCCCGCACCGGCCTGGTACGGATCAACGATGAACTGCTCGCGATGTTGTCCGGCCAGCACTTCGTCGGCGGCGGCGATGATGGCTGCGGCGCGGCGCGCGTCGAGTCGACCCGTGTCACGGTGCGTGAGCGCAGCAGCTTTCTTGATCCACACCTGCGCTGTGACAAAGGGCGCGAGCGGCGTCAGTCCACTGATGGCGAAGTTGCGCGCCGCGCGCACGGTCTGAATGCCGTACAGCGCATCTGCCGGTACCTGCAGTTCACCGAGCGGATCCCGTTCGGTACGGGTGTCGCTACGGATGTCGCTACGGGTATCGCTGCGCGTGTCGGTCCGTGCGCCGGCGTCGGTCATGCGGCGTGCCGCCTACGGCTGAAACACAACCGTGGTGTCCACCGACGACACAATGTGAATGCCGGTGCGTGAATCGACGAGCGCCTCTTTGGTACGCCACCGTGTCATCACGAACGAACGCTTGCTTGCGGGCGAGGCGAGAAAGCTGGAGAGGGCGCTCGTGGAAATCTGGTGCGTTCCATCGTCCTTGAGCGCGCAGTAAATCTGCTCGTTGGCGTAGGTGGAATTCGCGGGGTTTGCATACCGCAGCGACAGAATCACCGCGGCGGTGGAATCGTTGGTGGCGTTCCAGGTGAAGACCATGGGCTCGGTGCCCGCAGGAATCGACACGGCGCCAGGGACGATGGGCTCGGCCAGCTTCACGCTGATGCTGGCGGCGGGAAACACCGTCGGGTCACCCGGGACGGTGACTTGCGCCACATCCCCAACGCCGTAGGAAAACGGCGTGCCGGTCGCATTGGCATACCGCGCGAACGCGGCATCGAACGGCATGGTGACGGAGGTTGCACCGACCGCCAGCGAGACCGACTCGCCCGCCTTCTTCACGCCGCGCGTCACGCTGGTGGCGGTATCCACCGCCGCGAACACGCACTGATCGCTCTGCTGCGTCAGGCTGTTGGGGAGCACGGGTGTAAACGCTTCAAACACGACCATGGTCGCGTTGGCGGTGGCGCGATTGTTGGCGGCGTTTTTGGCCAGCACGTTGACCGCCGCATAGCGATTGGGCGACAAACCCGCGTCGGTGAGACTCGTACAGGCGGATGCGACCAGCGCCAGCGCTGCCAGCGGCATCGCGCGTTTCGCGCGTGCGAAACACATCACAGGAGAGAAAGGCATCGGAGCAACCGGAAGAGGAATGATGGTTCGCACGACGGGCTAGGCGCCGATGGGGCGCGCCAGCCCGCGAAGAAACGGATTCGTTGCCAACTCGCGCGCGATGGTGGTGTCCTCGCCGTGTCCAGGCAATACCCGGAGACCCGGCGGAAGGGTCGCCATGCGCGTCAGCGACTGGTGCATCGCCTGCGGATCACACCACGGAAGGTCGGTGCGCCCTATAGAACCCGCGAACAGCAGATCACCCGAGATGCACAGCGAATCGCTGAGGTACGCCACGTGTCCGGGGGCGTGCCCCGGGAGATGCCAGACGGTAAAGTCGTCGCCGCCAAAGCGGAGCACATCGCCTTCGGCCACCCGCACGGTCGAGGCCGGAGGCTGCTCCAGTGAGATGCCCCAGCGTGCGGCACTGGTGGCGGCGTGTGTGTAGAGGGCTTCGTCGAGCGCGTGCAGGCGTACGGGCACCGGCCGCTCCCGAAGAATCGACGCGATGGCGCCAACGTGATCGAAGTGCGCATGCGTGAGCCAGATTTCGACCAAGGCACAGCCACTCTCGTCGACGGCTTCCAGAAGCCGCAGCGCCTCGTCACCGGGATCGACCAAAATGGCCGTGTGGGACGACGCATCAGTGAGCAGCCAGCAGTTTTCGGCCAGCGGCCCGACCGTGAGCCC
>JAGNMU010000015.1 GCA_017991005.1 Gemmatimonadaceae bacterium
GGAGGCACCACCCGAATTTCAACTAGACCTGGGACAGACTCCGGATTTCCGCAGGCGGCGAGGAGCGAGATCGACGGTACCAAGAAAGCACACGAGCTGGTCGGTAGCGCACGAAGCACTCCGTGAGATAGCGAGGACGGCGACTGCCGAGGCGATCGCTGCCCAGAAAGTTTGGGTAAATGGTTCGGCGACGCGCTATACCGTCGAGCGAAGACGTTCGACCGCCTCGTCATGCGCTGGTCCGCCGACGCTGCTGACGACGCTCGGAAGCAACACGGTCGGCGAGATACATCTTGAGCAGACTCTGATACGGCACGTCGCGCTCATTCGCCAGAATCTTGAGTTCAGCGAGGAGCGTGTCTGGCAGGCGCACCGAAATCGCCGTTGTTGACGGACGCAACGACGGGAACCGCACCGCGCGGGCAGCAGACCAGTCCACATACTCGCTGGAGTCAGCTGTTGTCCAGAACTCGCGTTCGGCCTCTTCAGACTTAAAGCTCGGGATTGGCTTGTGGGCGGGCTTGGGCTTTGGCATAGATGCTGCGCTTCTTGCGGTTCATGTTGCGTGCGCTAACCACACGAATCAGCGAACCACGCATCGTAAACACGATGAAGAGGTGTAAAATACGGCCGTCAACTCGATACTCCTACCGGCGCACGCCGGAAATCGTCGCGCGCACGACACGAAGGTACGGATCATCGGAGACGTAGTAGAACTCCCCGTCTCTTCGCGACGTCGCGATGGTCCGAAGTGGAGGATCGGCAAAATCTGCGAATCCTATAAAATCACCGGCACGCGTGTAGACAGCGAGGCGGCGTGGACTTCGAGGCTCACCCGCCGATGGTCTTTCTCAAATCGCAGGAGCAGCAACCCAACGCGATCCTTGCCAAGTCCGATAATACCATCGATCTGACCGGGACTTTGAGCGACCCCCTCGTTCACAAAGTACTTCGCGCCGGGCAGAAGCTCGCGCCCCATTTGCCTGGTGAGACCCGATGGACCTTCGCTGAACCAGAGTCCCGGCACGTCGTGAGCGATGAGCGCTCCACCGTCGGCATCCTTGCCGAGGACGTAGTAGAAACCCTGTCCCGGCGGATTGAAATTCGGGTTTGGCGTGTCCACGGGCAAAAAGTCGACGCGCTGACTCGCGTCCGAACCAATGTGCTGTTTCCAGAGGGCGTTCTTTCGGGCGCCGCGTGCTGCGCCCCAGATCGTGTCCCCGCGAAGCAGAATGTGATTCGCGAGCGCCGTACGCGTGGTGCGCAGGAGCGTACCGGACGTGTCAAAAATGGTGACCCGAGAAAGCGAGTAGTCGAACACCGCGAGCCGACCACGGTCATAGTCCATCGAGAGCACATTCGTGAACTCGCCCGGTCCTTTGCCCGCCCGACCGATATGACGCGACACCCGGCCGCTGCGGTCGAAGACGACAATGCGCTTCATTTTGTAGTCGTAGACAGCAACGCCCTCGTTGCCGACTTCCCGAACGAGACCGACACTCGAGAGCATTCCCGCATCTGCCGGCAGCTTTCCGCGCGCAGGGACGCCCTCGTCGTCTCCGAAATACGCCAGCGGCTTTACCGTCAGCTGCGCCTCACCCGTCGAGGTCCATGCGAGCGCGACCAGCAGCAGAGCGGCACGAAGCGACCTACGTCCCACAGTCACGGAAGGACTGCGCATGTCGGAGCACCGTCAAGACCGAAGCGTGGCATCCGGAAATGTTAGCGTCTGGAATCGCCATCCTCAAACCATCCTCAGTCCGTCTCGCATTGCCAAACGCGCCACACTGACGCAACGTCGGACCATCGTTTCTCCCCCAAACCCCGCCCTCCATGTGGCTGTTCCTGTCGGCCGCCCTCCTTGCCGGGCAGCCTGCATCGTCCGCACCCTCGGCGCGCCAGGCTCCAGCAGCGTCTGCCCCTCGTCCCACCCGCGAGCCCACCCGCGCCCCAACCGCCTACGACGTCCTGCGCGCGGAACACGCGCGCGGCGGCGACACCGGGGTGCTCGACGCCGCGCTTGCCAGCGGCGACACGCTGCTGCAACGCCTCGCAGTGCGTGCCTACGGACGGTGGGAGCGCGTGGAATACGCGGCGCGTCTCACGCCGATGTTGCGTTCGCCATCGGTGAGTGTGCGCCGCGAAACGCTCAACGCGTTGGCGCAGATGGGCGCCACCATCGATATCGCCGCGGTCGCCACCGGTGAAACCGAACCGTCGGTGCGGGCTGCAATGTTCGAAGCGATTGGCCGCGCGGTGCCGCGCACAGCGGGCGCGCCGCCCTCGGGCGCCGCGCCCAATCCCGCAATACTCACGGCGTTGCTCGACGGACTCGGCGAACCGAGTCTCGTCACTCGCACCGGCGCCGCTCGCGGGCTCGAGTCGCTGCTCCGCCGAACCGCGCGCACATCGCGTCCGGCGGCAACCACGGTGTCCGCACTGCGTTCGGCGTTTCAGGATGACGACGCATCCGAAATCCGTCAATTGCTGCTGCTAGGTCTCACTGCCGCAGGCGATCGCGACTCGGCGACCCTCGCCGTCGCACTCCGCGATACCAGCGCGCAGGTGCGCCGCCTGGCGGTCGCGCTGTCGCGGCAGTGGATCAACGATCCGTCACCCATGGTGCGCTATCAGGCGCTGCGTGTGGCCGGCGACTGCGGCCGCGCGGCCGCGGCCGTGCGTGACGCGAACATGCACGTGGTGCTCACCGCCATCGACGTGATGGCGGAGAAGAAGTGCAGCGCCGAGCGACTCGACTCACTGGTGACCAAGAGCGCGGACTGGCGGGTGCAGACCCGCGCGCTGGTGGCACTCGCGCGTCTCGATTCGGTGCGTGCACGTGCCGCCTTGCCACGTCTGGTCACGTCGCCGGTGTGGCAGGCGCGCGCGTGGGTGGCGCAAGCGGCCAAGCTGCTCAAGGACAGCGC
This sequence comes from Gemmatimonadaceae bacterium, assembly GCA_017991005.1. GTDB lineage: Bacteria > Gemmatimonadota > Gemmatimonadetes > Gemmatimonadales > Gemmatimonadaceae > Gemmatimonas. Next base: position 2,928 of record JAGNMU010000015.1, read on the forward strand.
CACGCTACGCACACTCGCGCGCGACGCCGCGCCCAACGTGGCCATCGCGGCCATGACGTCGGTTGACGATGCGATGCGCGGCCTGAGCAGCAACCACTCCGGTCTTGTGCTCGCCTCGGCGACACGGCTCAAAGGGGATGCCACGCTCGCCACACGCGCACCCGCCTTGGCCACCGCACTGCTGCGGCTTTCTGCAGCGCGCACAGTCACCAACCGCGATCCGCGTATGGAACTGCTGCGTCGTTTGAACGAAGCAGCCGATTCGGCGACGGCCGTGCGGCTCTTGCCACTCGTGCGCGACCCCGACTCGGAGGTGGCGCAGTTGGCCGCGCAGGTAGTCTCGCAGCGGGCGCACCGGCCCACTACGGCGGCCACCACGCGCTATACGCCCGCACCATTCCCCGCCGAAGCCACACTCCGCGCGCTACGCGGCGCCACCGCCACTATTCGGCTGCGTTCGCTGGGTGCGTTCGAGATCGCGCTATTGCCCGATGATGCACCGGCCACGGTCGCCGCCTTCGCGGCACTCGCCGAACGCGGCGCGTTCAACGGCCTCACGTGGCACCGTATCGTTCCCAACTTTGTGCTGCAGGGCGGCAGCCCCGGCGCCGACGAATACGACGGCATCACCACCACCTTCATGCGCGATGAAACCGGCTTTGCCCGCCACGCGCGTGGCACGTTTGGTATTTCCACGCGTGGCCGAGACACGGGCGACGGACAACTGTTCATCAATCTGGTGGACAACTTCCGGCTCGATCACGACTACACGGTCTTCGCGACGATGGTGCGTGGATTCGATGTGATGGACCGCGTGCAGGAAGGGGATGTCATCGAGTCGATTGTGATTCACCGCCGCAAATAGCTCCGCAAATAGCTCCGCAAGTCGTTCCGCAGACAGATCCGCGTTCGCCGGGCACTTCTCTATTCTCGCATCGCATCTCCATGCACACGTCACCGTTCGTTGTTGTCGCTGGCGCCTTGCTGCTCACAGGCACTGACGCGTTATCGCAAGCCACCACAGCGCCGGCGCGTGATACGGTGTCGCTGGCCGGTGTGCGCTCTCCGGCCTACGCATCCGACGGCCGGTTGGCCGTGAGTGTGAACGGTCATCTGATGTTGCGGCGATCGGCCGACGCACCGCTCACGGCGCTCACCAACGGTTCGTCGTGGGATCGTGATCCGGCATGGACTCCCGACGGCTCGGCTATCGTCTTTGCCTCCGACCGCAGCGGCAACTACGACCTGTACCGCTTGCTCGTGAACGCGGACGGGACCGCCGGTGCCGTCACGCAGCTTACCAGCACGCCGCAGCAGGAAACCGCGCCGAGTGTCGCCAGCGATGGTCGCATCGCGTTTCTGCGGGGCAGTGGCAACGCCACGCGCGTGTTTGTCCTGGCGACAAACGGCACGGCTGCTCGTGTTACCACGGGTACCGACACCGAGAAGGCGCCGCAGTTTGCACCCAAAGGCACGGCGCTCGCGTTTCTCACGGTTACCGAGAGCGCGCGCCGACTCAACGTGTGGTCGCTGGCACCCGGCGCCACCGCGCAACAGCGCTGGACACAAACCGTCGATGCGAGCGCCGACTTCGTGAGCTGGGCGTGGGACGGCGAGCGACTCGCCGTGTCGACGCGCACAGGGGTGTTCATCGTGCCGCGGCGTGGTGGATACTCCAACTTTCTCGCGTCCGCGCGTGGGCACACGGCGTGGTCGCCCGACAGTCGCACCGTGGCGATCGCGTCGTTCGAAGAAACAACGGTGGGATACAACGGCGATCCCGACCGCGGCACCGATCGCTCGGCCGTGGTGCGACCGCCTGCGCGCAGCGGCGCCACCGAACGCCTCTCGTTTGTCGTGGCGCCGGTGGCCCCCGATCAAAGCACGGTACCAACTCTGGCCTCAGCCACCACACAAGCCGAACGCAATGCCGCCGCATTCGACCGTGTGTGGGAACGTTCGGCGCGACTGTACTTTTCACAGACCGACGCAACGGCGCGACGCGCACAGTGGGAGAACATCAAAGCCACGTATCGTCCGAAGGCCATCGCCGCCGCCACCGACAGTGCGTTCGAAGCGGTGATGTTCGACGCACTCAAGGCGCGCCCCACGCTCCGCGAACCGGCAAGCGGCCGTGCAGCAGTGTCGAGTGCCCATCCAGTGGCCACTGAGGCGGGTCTCGAGATACTACGCAAAGGTGGTAACGTGGTGGATGCGGCTGTGGCTGTGAGTTTTGCGCTTGGTGTGGTCGAGCCCGACGCGAGTGGCATCGCGGGTTACGGCGAAATGGTGATCGCACTCAAGTCGCTTGCCAAGCCGACGCTTTTCGAGTTCATGAGCCGAGTACCCGAAGAGGCCGGATTGTCGAATACGTCGCTGCTGGTGAATGGACGGTATCCAAGCGACGGGCCCGTGCTCACCAACGTGCCGGGCACCGTGAGTGGCATGCACACCGCGTGGCAAAAGTACGGCAGCAAGAAGGTGCCGTGGGCCGAGTTGCTGGCGCCGGCCATTCGCGCCGCACGCGAGGGCTATGTGGTGAGCGAAGGATTGGCCACCACCCTCGCCACTGAACGAGAACACCTTGCCAAGTACGAAGGCAGCCGCGCCCTCTTTTTCCGGAACGGCGAACCGCTGCAGTTTGGCGACACACTCAAGAATCCCGATCTCGCCTGGGTGCTGGAGCGTATCGCCAAAGACGGTGCCGACGGATTTTACAAGGGCGAGGTGGCCGCGAAGTGGATTGCCGATATCCGCGCCAAAGGCAACGCGATGAAGCTGAGCGATCTGGCGCGCTACTTCGCGCCCGAGCGTGAGCCGGTGAGTGGCACGTATCGTGGTTACACCATTTACTCCGGCGCACCACCGGTGAGTGGTGGCGCCGAACTGGTGGCGCGTCTCAACCTGCTCGAGCAGTTCCCCACTCCGCGCTCGTACCGCGACGATGCCGCCACCATGCAGGCTGCGCTCACGGCGTGGTTTCTGGTGCCGAGTTCACGCAATCGTATTGCCGACCCGGCGCTCTGGCCAATCGATGTTGCGCCGATCACCAACAAGGACACGGCACGCGTACGCTGGGGCTGCTACTCGGCCACCAAGGCACTGACGCCCGAAAGTGTGCGCGGTGATACACTCGCGTGTCTCAAGCCAGCCAAGACCGATGCAACGGCGCCGTCGAATCCCGGGTCACGTGACAACGACGCTGACGCACCGGCCGCGTCGCCGTGCGGAGACGATCACGCCGCCGAGATGACGGTGTGCCATGCGGCGGGCACGACCGCGTTCACCGTGGCCGACAACGACGGCAACATGGTGGCGGTCACTCAGACTTTGGGTACGTGGGGTGGCAACTTTTATGTCACACCCGGACTCGGCTTTCTGAGCAACGACAAGCTCACATCATACGGCACCGATCCCACGCAGTACGGGGCGCGTCTGCCCTTCGCAAGACATGGCAGCACCATCGCCCCGACGGTCGCGTACAAGAACGGCAAACCCTTCGCGGCCGTGAGCGCCGCCGGCAACGCGTGGATTACCAGCGCGGTGTACCAGACGCTGCTGGGTGTGCTCGACTACAATCTTTCACCGCAGCAGGCGCTCGAACTGCCACGCTTTTTGCCGGGTGGCGGTTTTGGTGGGGCACCCGGCGGCGCAGGCGGCCGCGGAGCCGGTGCCGGTGGACCGCCCACGCCCACGCCGTATTCCATTCAACTCGAAGACGGGTTTGCGCCCGACGTGATCGCACGCCTCCGCACACTCGGCTACAACCTGAGTTTTGTGTCGATGCGCGGCGAAGTGCGCGAAGGGTATGGAGCGGCGGTGCGTGTCGATGGCAAAGTGGTGACCGCTGGTGCGGATCCGCGGCGAGCGGGTGCCGCAGGTGCGATCAAACCGTAGCGCGAATTGGAAGGCTCGAACATGACACCCGACCACACGTTCAATCTCGCCGATCGGTTTCTCGCGCGGTCTACGCACTATTTGTGCGACGAGTATCCCGCCAAACTCGAAGCAGCACTCCGGTCGATGCCCGCCGATCGTCTGTGGTGGCGTCCCAACGACGCCGCCAACAGCGCCGGCAATCTCGTGTTGCACCTGTGCGGGAACGTGCGGCAGTGGATTGTGAGTGGCGTGGGCGGCCACCCCGACGTGCGTCATCGTGACGCCGAGTTTGCCGCGCGCGAAGGCCCTGATGTGGAATCGCTGATTACAGAGCTGCACGCGGCGCGCGATGCCGTCCGCGCCGTGCTCACGCCGCTCACTCATGCGTCACTCGGTGAACCGCGAATGATCCAGGGTCGCGAGACCACCGTGTTCGCCGCGATCTACCACGTGGTCGAACACTTCTCGGGCCACACCGGGCAGATCATTCTGCTGGCCAAGTCGTTCACGCCGCAGGCAGTGCGGTTTTACGACGACGCGGGCGGGTTGGCGCGGCCATTGTTTCTCGCGGACGGCGAGGATGTGGACTGAGACACGGACCCTCATCAATTCCCTCGCAGCCTCAATGGTGGCTACGCAATCAGCGGAAGGGGTGCCGCTGGCCCTGCAACCCGCGCCGTACATGTTGCTGCAGCTCCGCGATGGACTGCCGCCGCACGTCGCCGAACTGCCGGTCACCGCGTGGTGCGAGCGCCCGGCAGGCGCTACATCATTCGCGTTTCACCTGCGGCACATTACCGGCGTACTCGACCGCATGGCCACGTACGAACGAGGCGAGATGCTGAACGACGCCCAGAAGGTCGTACTCGAGGCGGAGGGCGAAGCGCTTGTCGACGATGATTCTGCTTCGCTGCTCGCGCACGTCGATGCGCAGATCGTCGCGAGTCTCGCGACGCTGTGTGCCACATACCCGACCACGTTGGGCGACGTGCGCGGCATCGGCCGACGCGCTTCCCGGCACCTTGCGCGGGTGGCTCATGCACGGTGCAGAGCATGGCATGCGTCATCTCGGCCTACTCATCGTCACGGCATCGACGGAAGGTACGCGACGCGCTCGTGACCGCGTCAACATGGCCCGACGTACCGATAGTGTACGCGCCCCGCAGAGATCCGGATTGCCACTCGATGCGCATCAACTGACACCAGATGAACGCGGGTTCTCGGGACCGTTCGCTGCGCGATCGTATGCCTCCTCGTTTTCAGCGAACGCCCAGCCAACACTTCCACTCCTCCGGCTGCTGGTGCCCGTCTCGAGATCGAGGCGCTGTCGCCCCGCCGCCATCGACGGGAACGCCGAACGCATCAGCAGGCCTCCAGCCACTAGCGCGGCGGTGCGCACATCAGCGTGCCGTTAAGCACAGGAGAGTGCCTATTGACAGTCATGAGCGAGGGTTGTACGCTTTTTGACTTACGAATCTGCGGCCACGATTGGTGGCTGGCATTGGACACTTTTTGAGACCTGTTTATTGTGAAACGTGCAGTCAGCGTAGCTTTACTTTCGTGTGCTGTACTCGTGGTTGGCTGTGCGGATTCGCCGGTTGAACCCACCTTGTTCTCGGCACAGCCGACGGTCGACGAAGCCGCCCTTTCCAATGTTGTACAGCGCTTTGCGGAGCGTCGCCAGTCGCGAAATGGAATTGAGCGACGCCGGAACTTTGTTAATTCACTTCAACATTGTGATGCGTTCGAGCGCACTGCGGATGGTCTCATCCGGCTGGTGCAGTTCCCGATACCCGGAAGGTCCTTTGCAGATGGCGCTCCTCAGCAAGTCCGCGTAGTCGCCGTTCGTCTAAGTGACCGGGCAAATCCGCCGATCGCGGTTCACTGCGGCATTCCCATCGAGGCAGACGCACAGTCTTACCTACGCCGCCTGCGCTACGATGAAGTGCGAGCTCGACTAGACGGATCGCTGGCGATCAAACTCTCGGATGACGAGTTGCACGCCCTTCGAGTACGCCTGTCCATCGCGGCCTTTGCGGAGGGCCTCGCAAATAGCTCGGCATGGAAAGAGAGAACACTCGCTCCCAAGCTTACCGCGCTTTTCGGTCCCGTTGCCTCTCTGACTGACTGCCCTCTGAATGGGTTGCCTTCGCAGGGCTGCACATCTCTTGGAGGAATTACGATCGTCGCCGACGCCCTGCCACCGCACGGCGGGGTGGGTTTTGACACCTACCTCTTTGGCGACGGCTGGGAAGGATTCTACGCACGGTCGCAGGAAATTCTCCTCGAGTACCAGAATGAGCAATGCGAGCTCGTGGGTTGCGATGGCGACGGGGCGATTCCGCCAGACGCGGTAGCGGCCGCTTGTCCACGAGACACGTCTCCGCCGAGTGGAAATTGGCCGTACCCCGTGTACGCCACGGATCCGACGACTCCAATCTCTACGTGTTCTGGCGCGGGAACCGAGGGCTGCCTGTATTCCAAGCCAGGGGTGTGGATAGGGAGTGCGCAGATTTCGCCGTTCCTCGGTAGCTTGAGACATACGGCCACGTTGGTTGTGAACAACAACGGAATCAAGATTACCGAGCTTCAAATTTCTGGTGCTCAGGACACGATCTTTTTTGAGCGACCGGTCCCGGCATCGCATGGCATCGAGGACTTTATCTGGGTAAGAGTGGCCAGTCCCGCTTGGTTTGATGCCGTGAGGAGCGCAGCACTTCGCGCGACCTGGGAGTATACCGACAGGATCTATTTCAGAGATTCCGGTCGGTTCACATCCTCGATCCTAAAGGCGGCAGGCATTGTCTTGTCGAAGGAACGGCAAGCGGCGTTAGGAAATTCTCCCGGTATCTGTTGGTGCTTCACATGTCTGCAGCCTTAGGACCATTGCCACTCGCATCCATCGCCCGGCGTGCTGCTCGGGCAGCGTCCTACGCGCTATTTCTTCCTGCCTGGTGGCTACCGAGTTTGGTGTTCGTGTTCTGGAGTCGTCACGTACGACGGAATGGCGCAATTCCTCCAACTGCGGACATGGAGCGTCTCGCCGCGAATGAGTTTGCCGCGATACTACTACTTGTCGGGTTGGCGTGCACTGCGGTCCACGCGCTCACGAGTTTCATTCTGACGTATGCGTGGCCGTCGCCACGCTCGGCGAGCCCCTCGTGTCGTGCATTGAGCTCGCTGGCATCCGGCGCGCTCGCCGTCGTGCTTACCGGTGTATCAACCTTGTTGCTCGGCGACACGACAATCACGGTCTCATTTGCAATTTTCGGAGTAGTGGCCTCGACCACCTTGGCGCGGCGAGCATTCGAGTTTTGATCGCTCTCAGTGCTTAGGTCCGTCGACTTCCCGGCTGGTTGAGGCCGATACGCAAGAGCGCCCCGCCTACGGCCGTCTTGGCAATGATTGGAGTTGAGCCAATGTGGACACATCGCCTAGTCCGAAGCAGCTTTCCGCGTGGGGGTATCTGATGTCGAAGAAGCGTAAGCGTCGGGTGTTCGACGCGAGTTTCAGGTTGGAAGCGGTGCGCCGCTACGAAGAGCGCCGCGCCCTTCAGGTGCCGGCGTCGGTGATCGCGCAGGATCTCGGGGTGCGCGCGACGCAGTTGCGGAGTTTGGCCCAGCAAGTCGCCGCGCGCGCCGGCCAGGCGCCGCCTGCCGTGTTCCCCGGTTAAGGTCGCGTTCCGAGTGCCGATGAAGAAGTGCGACAGCTGCGGCACGAGTAGGCGGTCGTGCGCCAGGAGCGTGATTTATTGCAACGAGCGGCAGCGTACTTCGCGAGGGAGTCGCGAGGAGCGACAAGTACGCCGCGATTGCCGCGCGCCGCGCGCAGTTCCCCTTGACCATGATGTGTCGCCTGCTCGAGGTGTCGCGCGCGGGCTTTAATGCCGCGCAACGGCGACCGCCGTCCGCGCGCGCCGTGGATGATGCCCGCTTGTGTGTCGATGTGCGCACGGAGTTTCGCAAATCGCGTCGCCGCTTTTGGGCGCCACGCATCATGCGCGCGCTGCGCACGCGCGACGTGCGGGTCAGCACGAAACGCATCGCGCGCGTGATGCGAGCCGACGGGCTGGTGGCGCACCGCCCGCGACGATCGGCGGGCGCCACACCGTGCCGTCTCGCCGATGGCGCAGCCCCGGATCGTCTCGCGCGCGATTTCGCGGTGCGCGACACGCGCCCGCTCAATATTGTGTGGGTGAGCGACGTGACGTTCATTCCGACACGAATGGGGTGGCTCTATCTCGCGATCGTGCTGGATCTCGCCTCGCGGCGCATCGTCGGCTGGGCCACGAGTGCGCAGAACGCCACCGCTCTCGCGCTGATGGCGTTGCATCGCACCGGCGGTCCGCCGACCGCCGCCGGGCTGGTGGCACCACTCGATTCAAGGCAGGACGGGGTACAATTGGAGCGTATGCACTCCGCACTACACTACCGCACGTCCGTCGCGTACGAGTAGCACCTGCTTCGCATCCCGCAAGCAGCTCAGACGCCGTGTCCATTTTTCCGGTCAAGTCCAGGTTGGTCTCTCGTACGGCTCCTCCAAGATCACCGCTCAGGTCTGGACGATTGAAGGCACGCGTCGCGTCATGGACGGCGACACACTAATTGGTCAGTCGTTACCTTCAAGATGACCTACCTCGCAAATTGTATCCTCTTGACATCGCACGGCACATCTGACTATGCTGACTGCTCAGGGAGTCGCGTCCCGATGTTCACGTGCCGTGTCGATGTTGCACTCGCGCAATTCGTCCCGGCCCAACCCAACGGCAGTTTCCGTTGAGTCGACATCGGCGGCGCGATTTTGTGTTTTCGGTCGAGATTTCGCCTTGGGGCCGCATGTGCGCTCCAGGCTTCCGCAACGCCTCACTCCACGCAGCATGACTCATTCCTACACCCCCATTCGATTCGCGAGCGACCGTCGCGCCAGCGCCAGCTGGTGTGATATGGCGCTGCTCGCGCTCGGTCGCGGGCCGAGGATCAGCATGCGGCGCGCGAATGGCGCGCAGCGTGGAAAGCCGCAACCAACGGGTGCGGTCCTCGGATCGCGAACGAACGCAGAGCAGCAGACCGCTCGGCAGTTCAGCTATCAGTTGGCAAGTCAGTTACGCGCAGACTTCGCGCCTCGGCAGCGTCTCACCTAGAGACGTCACCCGGCTCGAATCACGGGCACGATACACGCCCCGTCTGCGCAGCACGCCAGACGGGGCGTTTTGTATTCCACTCACGGACCGGCCGTTCGGATTGGCCCGTCATCGCATCACACAATTCAGCGCTCCTGCAGAGAGACACGCGACTCCCCTGCAGACGGCGTGCGGTTGATGTGGTGCGATGGCGGGTTGGGCCGGAGGCACATCCATCCGGATGACGTCCATCGAGCACACCCGACTGACGCGACTGCCATTGACGCGAGGATCGCTGACGCCGTCCTGCAATCGTTCGTTCGTTGCACCACTCACTCGATCATCACACATCGGCGCGTATGGGCTGTGCCGCGCGCCAACGGGATCCGTAGCTCAACGCGAAGGACAGAGCCCGACATCGCCACAGGAGTTCCCTTTGCCCGACGAGGGCCGGACCCTGAGGAGACCGATGGCGGAGATGCAGGTGCAAGTCCTGCCGGCCCGTCTCCCATCTGCTTTCACTTTCATGAACCGTATCGAACGTTACCTGCAGCAGTCGCCCGATCCTCCGTCGCTGGGCGACTTCTACATCGTCTCCGGTGATTTCGGCCGCGTGTGCGTCAGCCATGACGTCGCGCGGTACATCGTCCGCCTGCTCAACCGGTGGTTCGTTCCCACGTGGATCGAATTCCCCGACCGCGTCGGCTCCATCGTCCGCGTGCGCGCGCGCACCATTCGCGTGTTCGTGGAGTCCACGGTGGAACAGCGTGCGGCCGACCGTGTCTTCGACCGTGCGCGTGAGGCGGAGGAGAACGGGGACCGCAAGCCGTGGGACAACGACGGCTTCTGCTGATGCTTGCGGCTCCGTTGGCGAGAACTGCGGGAGCACGCGAAGACACTTCTGAACGCGAAGCGCACGGAGGAACTGGGAGGGCGCGAAGAACAGCATCACTATTTTTGGTTGTTCTTCGCGAACTCCGTCTTCCTCTGCGCGCGTCGCGTTCAGAAGTTCCTTCGCGCCCTCAAATCCCTCCCAGTCAAGCACAGAACAAACCGGACCCAAGTGTGATCAATGCGCGCGGTCGCGCCGCACTCTTGACGACACGCAGCGGACGTGAGTTGTTGGTGGCATGACGTCCATCGCTTCCTCGCCGCGTCCTGCGTCGATCATTTCTCCCGTGGTCGACGTGCTCTGTGTGGGCGGGCTGTCGATCATTGTGTTGGTACCGCTGCTGCTGGTCGGCAGCGATCTCGCGTTTGTCAGTCTGTCGGCCGTGGTTTGGACGCAGATTGTCGTCAACTACGCACACTTCATGGCGTCGTACCGCATCGTGTATCGCGACCGCGCCACGATGATGCAGCACAAGTGGGCCACCATCTGGGTGCCGCTGCTGCTGGTGGTGTGTCTGATCCTCGCGCTCCTCGAAGTGCAGCGCGGATCGAATCTGCTGCTCATTGCCTTCTTCGCGACGGCCAGCGGGTATCTCGCCTGGCACTACACGGGACAGGCGTGGGGGATGATGGTGGCGTTCGCGCATCTGGGCGGCGTGCGCTTTGATCGCACGGAATACTGGCTGGTGCGCGGCGGTCTTCGCATTTTGCTCTGCTGGCATCTGGCGTGGTTTCTCAATACCACGCTCAAGAACGCCGAATCGTTTGCGCCCATCTATCAGGCCGCGTCGGCGGCGACGGTGGCAGCGTTTCTGATGGGGGTGATCGGCCTCGTGCGCCTGCGTGTCCGCACGGGCATCACGCCGCCGTTCCGCACCCTGGTCGCGTGGTTCTCCATCTTCGTGTGGTACGCGGCCATCGCACGCTGGGGCATCACGGGGCTCTTTCTGGTGCAGCTCGCGCACGCACTCCAGTACCTCGAGTTCCCGGCACGCGTCGAGTTCAATCGCAGTGCACGCGCGGCCGGCGCGCGCCCGTTCACGCACATGCTACTCTACACACTCGGCATCGGCGGGTCGGCGCTGGCCGTGATCATGTTCGTACCCGGCCCCACCAAGGGCATCGCCGCCTCACTCCTGGGCGCGGGCCCCGACAGCATCGCGCCGGTGCTTATCAGCTACGCGATCGGCATCCACCACTTCTTCACCGACGGCGTGATCTGGAAACTGCGCAACCCCGAGGTGCAGAAAGACCTCTTCGCGCACGCGAGGCCCGTCGCGGCGACGGTGCCGGTGCCGCCGCTCTGGTGGGAAAAGCGCTTCTGGGTCCGGAGCTCTTGAGAACTGACTGAGCTTTGAGAACTGCGGGGAGCTCGCGAAGAACACCTTATCGCGAAGTTCGCAGAGGAACTTGGAGGGCGCGAAGAACAGCAACACATTTTTTGTTGGTCTTCGCGCGCTCCAAGTTTCTCTGCGAGCTTCGCGTTCAGACGTTTCTTCGCGCCCTCAGCATCCTCGCAGCGTGACTTGCGACGGCTCTGCTACCACTACACTGCACCAACAGTGCTTCAGGGTTCGGAGCTCTTGAGAACTGCTTTGAGCTTTGAGAACTGCGGGGAGGGCGCGAAGAACACCTTATCGCGAAGTTCACAGAGGAACTTGGAGGGCGCGAAGAACAGCAACACATTTTTTTGTTGGTCTTCGCGCCCTCCAAGTTCCTCTGCGAGCTTCGCGTTCAGACGTTTCTTCGCGCCCTCAAAACCCTCCCGAAGTGTCAGCGCAGCGCCTGATAGACCAGCACCTTGAACGGCCCGTCGAGATCGAGATCGCTGCCGTACAGGTTCGTATAGATCAGTCCCACGAGCCGTTCCTTGGGATCGGCCCAATAGGTGGTCTTGAACGCGCCGCCCCAGGAGAACGTGCCGAGGCTTACGGGCGATCGGAAATCGTTCTCGGGCGTCTCCAGCGCAAAGCCCAACCCGAATGCCGGCTGCAGTGTGCCCATCTGATTGGTGAGCATCAGCTCCACCGTCTTGCGGCCCAGAAGGCGTTCCCCGTTTTGTGTGCCACCGTCCAGCAGACACTGCAGGAAGCGCGCGTAATCACCGGTGGTCGATGCCAGTCCGCCGCCACCAGAGAAGTACGTGACCTTGCGCGCGGGGAAGTCGGGATGTGTGGCCGCCGTGGCGTCGTGCGCCGCTTCGAGCACGCCGGCTTTGTTGGGCTGGTGCAGGGCGACCAGTCGCGCCCGGCGGTCCGCCGGCAATTCGAACCACGTGTCTCGCATCCCCAGCGGTTCAAAGATACGTTTGCGCATGAACTGATCGAGTGGCATCCCCGACCAGATTTCCACCAGCCGGCCCAACACGTCCACCGAGTTGCTGTAGTTGAAGCGTTCACCCGGCTCACTGCGCAGCGGCAAACGCCCCAACACGTCGATGCGTTCGGCTAATACGTCGCCTTCACGGCCCAGTGCGGTGATCCCCGCCTTGGCGTAGATCGCCTTGAACTCGTCGCTCCCGATCTCCGCGTAGTCGAGCCCCGACGTGTGAGTGAAGAGTTGGCGAATCGTCGGTTTGCGGCGCGCCGGCCGTGATTCGTAGCTCGAGTCGGCCGCGTTGAACTTGGTCAGCACCTTGGGCGCCTTGAAGCTCGGCAGGTACATCTCGACCGGGTCGTCCAACTGGAACTTCCCTTCTTCCCACAACATCAGCGCGGCCACCGACGTGATCGCCTTGGTTTGCGAGGCGATACGAAAGATGTCGTCGCTGCGAAGCGGCGCCTTGGTGGCGACATCACGCACACCGTACGCGCGGGTGTACGCGATCTGCCCGTTGCGTACGATCGTCACCACCGCGCCCGGGATTTTACCCTGCGCCACCAGGGACTCCACCCATGTATCGATACGCACCCGGCGATCGACCACCAGCGCCGTGGGCTCCTGTTTGGGCGGCGGCGGCGGAATAACGGGCGCCACCGTGGTTGGTGGCACCACCTGCGCCAACAGCGCCGATGGCAGGAGCGCGCACAGCGCGACGGCACCACGGAGCGTCTTCACTTGTTGGCATCCAGCAGCGCCTTGCGCTGCAACCAGCTTTGTCCGGCGGTGATCCATGGCGCTGCCGGCTCACCCTTCAGATAGTGTCCAAACCACTGCAGAATGCGCCGCTCGTAGTCGATGGCGTTTTCGCGTTTCCCCAGTCCATGTCCTTCACCGGGATAGTTGAGCATCACGGCGTCTTTGCCCGCGCGGCGCGCGTAGTTCCAGAACTCCACGCCTTGGCGCATGTCCACGGTGCCATCTTCACTGCCGATTTCGATGAGGATGCTCTTGGCGGGCATCAGATGCACGCGGTTGATCGGCGAGTTGCGCATCATCGCACCCACATCTTCCCACGGCGCCACCTGCATGCGGAACTGGCCGGTTTCCCAGTGATCGAACTCCGGCACCGAGCTCCAGTGCATCTGTCCCGCAAAACTGAACATGTCACTGATGCCCGCGCCGGCCACCGCCGTCTTGAACAGGTTGCTGTGCGTGGCCAGATAGTAGGCCTCGTATCCACCCTGTGAATGACCGCAGTGCCCGATGTTGGCGGGGTCCACCAGCCCACGTGCAATCACCTGCTTCACCGCCGGCTCCACCGACTGCAACACCGCAATGCCCGGCTCGCGCGGCCGGAACACGATATCCGGCATCAGCACGAAATAGCCGTTCTGCGTGAACACGTTCGCGTTGTAGTAATCGTTCTCACGCGGCACGATGTAGCGATGGAATCCCTGCGTGAGCAACTCGTACGTGTACACGATCATCGGGTACTTCTTGGATGGATCGTAGTTGGCCGGATAGTACAAAATGGCCTGCAGCGGCTTGCCGATGCTGCTGGTGAAGTTCATCAGCTCGGCTTTGCCCCACGCGAAGTCCTTCTGAAACGGATTCGTTTCCGTCCACTGCCGGGCGGCGGCCAGATCGGCGCCCGCCACAAAGGCGTTGGGCGATTCCTGGAAACTCTGCCGCACGTACGCGTACCGGTCTGCACTGTCGGCCTTGGCCAGACTGCCAATTGAGGCGTCGGCCAGAATCAGTCGCTGCACCTCGCCACCGGGCGCCAAGCGCGCGTAGCCGCTTCGCTTGCTGCGCTTTCCGTAGAGCGAGAGGTACACGGGTTTCCCCAGGTTCACCGCGCGATCGGCCACACTCGCGCCAAATCCGCCCATGGAGACCACCCGGTGCACCAACCCTTCGCGCGCGCCATCCGTGAGCCGCTTGGCATTGCTGCCATCGACTCCGACACTCCACACATCGTATTCGCTGTTGAGCAGCACCGTCGCACCATCCGCACTCCAGAGCGGCGCGCCGATGGGCGGGAGCACATCGGTGGGGTGATCGTCTTCCCGGTCGACAAAGTCCACGCCGCGTGAGGCGCGCAGCGCCGCCGTGAGATTGGTGCGCACGCCCGACGCCACATCGATCACCCAGTAGTCACGCCCGTCAAACCACGACACCCGTTTGCCAACGGGATCGGACACAAACAGATGGCGCACCTTGGTGAGGAGCTTGCGCCGGGTGCCGCTGGCGATATCGGTGACCCAGAGATCCTGATCGCGACGGCCGAATTTCTGCCCGAACGGATACGGCGCGCGATCGATCTCCACGGCGTGCTTGTCGCCTTCCAGTACCGTCGTCGTTTCCAGTGGATCGGTGCCAAGCGGCGTGAGTCGCGCTCCCTGATCAATACGCCACGCCGCCAGCATGGTGGCGCGCAGGTCGCGCTGCTCGGCGCTTCGCTGCTCGGGGATCACGCGCACATCGTTGGTGTGCCAGATCTCGACGTCCGACACCTTCTCCTCGCTCTTCTTGGGCGCATCGGCCACCGCGTTGCGTGTGCGCAGGCCCACGTACAGCGTGACCCCGTCGCGCGACCAGGTGGGTCGGCGATAGTCGGCAATGCGCACCGTCTGCGGCGCACCGGTGAACGTGCCGGCTTCGAGCACACGCGGCTGCACGTTCATGGTGGCAGCGCCGCGCCACACCAGCACCGAATGCGCGGTGTCAGCGTACTCCTTGGCCGTGAACGAGCGCAGCGCAGCCAGATCGTCCGACTTGGGACGCCATGAGAGTGCGCGATACACCGATGGCGTGCTCTCGAGCACGCGCACTGCACCGATCGCGCCGTCGTACACGTGCACGCCATTGCCACCGTCCGCCGACACGGCCATGGCCAGCAGCGGCTTGCTTTCAGACCACGCGTATTCCGAAACGTTGCTGAACACCAGGCGTGTACCCTTCGCCAGATCGAGCACCAGCACATCGTTGGTGCGTTTGCCGTCCGCCGCGTACTTGGTGAGCGACACGAACCCGCCCGACGGATTGAACGCAAACGCGCTCACATCGGCGATGCTGATGGTTTCGCCGCTGGTCAGATTGCGAAGACCAAAGCTGTTGCGGATCGGTTTCTTTTCCTTGGTCAGCCGGTCGCGTTCTTTGGGCGACACGCCAACGAGGTACGCCAGCCATTTGGAGTCCGCCGAGAACACAGCGCCGGTGGCAAACGGCAGCACAGCCGTGGAATCGCGCGCGCCGTTGCGCAGCCGCAGCTCACTCTCTTCGTTGCCGCGCGTGATGCCGTAGGCCAGCCACTCGCCGTTCGGAGCGAGTCGAGCGGCGCCAAGCGATTCCCAGCGTCCCAAGTCCTTCGCGGTCACCAGCGGCTTGGCTTGTGCCGACAGGCGCATGTCGGTCAGTGTCGTCGCACAGAGCAGAGCGTAGCCCGTGAGCACAGCGCGCGAAGAGAGTCGGACGCTCTGCGGCGTGAGAGCAAGAAGAGACATACGTGGCATGAAAGAAGTGGCGTGACGTACCAGCACTGCGGACCGGTCGGCAGACGTGGTCGCCCAACTTACGGGTTCGGACGTCGGTCGGCACGACCGGAGGGCCCTCCGCACATCGGCGAGACCATCCGATTCGGAATCGCGCGTCCGGTCTGGCGGGAGCCGTCGCTCGGGTGCACACTCCCGCGTCGCGTGTCCGATTTCCTCTGCCGATCTGCCATGACCTCGCCTGCGAGCGACCTGCCAAACGCCGCCCGCGAGCGTGGACTTCTCAAGATTCTCGGTGTGGCCTTCGGGTTGGCCGTACTGGTCGGCAACACGATCGGCATGGGTATCCTGCGCACACCGGGCGAAGTCGCGGCACATCTGCCGTCGGTGCCGCTGTTTCTGGGCGTCTGGGTGGCGGGTGCGCTCTACGCGCTGCTGGGGGCCCTGTCGGTCTCCGAGCTCTCAGCCGCACTCCCCGAGTCGGGCGGACTCTTTCCCTTGGTGAAACGCGCGCTCGGTCCGTATCCCGGCTTCGTGGTGGGGTGGACCGACTGGCTCTCCACCTCGGGCAGTCTTGCCGCCGTGGCCATCGTGCTGGGCGAGTACCTCGGCCCGCTCTTGCCGTTCACCCAAGGTCACTCCGCCGCCGTCGCCTCGACGGTGCTGCTGGGACTCACACTGCTCCAGTGGCGCGGTGTGCGCATGGGCGACATCGCCCAGCAAACCACCAGCTTGCTCAAGGCGATCGCACTCATCGCCATCGGCATCGTGGCGCTGGTCGCCTCGCCTGCCACGTCCGCGACCGCGACCGCGACAACCGTCGCACCGTTGGCGGTGCTCCCCAGTGGCGTGGCACTGGCGGGTGCGCTCATTCTCTCGCTGCAATCGGCGATTTACACCTACGACGGATGGACCGGGCCGGTCTACTTCGGCGCCGAGATTGAGAATCCCGGTGAGACCATTCCGCGCACAATGATTGGCGGCATGTTGCTGGTCGCCGCCATTTATCTGCTGCTCAACGCGGCGTTCTTGCGTGTGGTGCCAATTGCGGAGATGGCCGGTGATCCGTTTGTGGCGGCAACAGCAGCCAAGCGATTGTTCGGGCAACCCGGCGAGACGGCGCTTCGCATCGTGATGCTGATCTCGATGCTGGCTACCGTGAACGCGCTGCTGCTCATGGCCGGTCGCATTCCATATGCGATGAGTCGAGCACGCCTCTTCCCCGCCGCGCTCTCGAACGTGAACGTCGGCGGCACGCCCACTGTGGCCCATTTCAGCACGGCGCTGCTCGCGTTGCTCTTCATTCTCACCAACAGCTTCGACCGCGTGCTGGCGTTGCTGGCGTTTCTGTTTGTGTCGAACTACGCACTCGTGTTTCTGTCGGTCTTCGTGCTGCGTCGCCGAGAGCCCAATCTTCCACGGCCGTTTCGCGTGCCACTCTATCCGTGGGTGCCCGGCATTGCGCTGGTCGGCTCATGCGCCTTCATGATTGCGGCCGTGTCGAGTGATCGCACCAACAGTCTCTGGGCGATGGCGCTGGTGGCCGCGTCGTGGCCGCTCTATCGCGTGCTTCGCAAAGCGACCACCGCACGCAGCTGATCCACCGCCCACGCCAGATCCTCCTGGCTCACCACCAACGGTGGCGACAGTCGGATCACGTGGTCGTGTGTTTCCTTGCACAACATGCCGCGCTCCTTGAGCGCTTCGCACCACGGGCGCGCGGCTTCGTTGAGTTCGATGGCCACCATGA
This sequence comes from Gemmatimonadaceae bacterium, assembly GCA_017991005.1. Taxonomy (GTDB): domain Bacteria; phylum Gemmatimonadota; class Gemmatimonadetes; order Gemmatimonadales; family Gemmatimonadaceae; genus Gemmatimonas. The sequence goes on from JAGNMU010000015.1 coordinate 20,383, forward strand.
GGCCGCGTCCGCGCACCGCCACGATGGCGGGATGCTGCAGCGATCGCACCTGCTCGAGGAACCACGCCCCGAGTTCGGCCGACCGCTCCACGAGCTGTTCATCCTGCAGCACGTGGAGCGCCGTGCGCGCCACCGCGCAACCGAGCGGGTTGCCGCCAAACGTGCTGCCATGCGAGCCAGGCCCGAACACACCCAGCACCTCGCGCGACGAGACCACCGCCGACACCGGATAGAAGCCGCCCGACAGCGCCTTGCCGAGGATGTAGACATCGGGAGTGACCTGTTCGTGGTCACAGGCGAACATGCGGCCGGTACGACCAAGTCCGGTCTGAATTTCATCGGCCATCAGCAGCACGCGTTGCTCGCGGCACAGCGCTGACAGCTCGCGGAGAAACCCGTCCGGGGGCATCAACACACCGGCCTCGCACTGAATGGGCTCGATCAACACCGCGCAGGTATTGGGCGTCATCGCCGCGCGTACGGCGTCGATATCGCCAAACGGGACCAGCACAAAGCCCGGCGCAAACGGACCAAAATCCGCGCGATACGACGGCTCCGAACTGAAGCCGACGATGGTGGTGGTGCGTCCGTGAAAGTTGTTGTCGAACGCAATGATGGTGGCCTGCCCGTCGGGAATGCCTTTGCTGCGATAGCCCCAGCGGCGCGCCGCCTTGATGGCCGTTTCCACCGCTTCGGCGCCGGTGTTCATCGGCAGCACCATCTCCATGCCACACAACGTCGCGAGTTCTTCGCAGAAGAATCCGAGCTGGTCGTTGCGGAAGGCGCGCGACGTGAGCGTGACCCGCGATGCCTGCTCGACCAGCGTGGTGAGAATGCGCGGATGACAGTGCCCCTGATTCACCGCCGAATAGGCGCTTAGACAGTCGAGATAGCGCCGTCCTTCGACGTCGGTGACCCAGGCGCCCTGCGCTTCGCGAATCACGAGATCGAGCGGATGATAGTTGTGCGCGCCCCACGCGTCTTCGCGCGCGATTGCCTCGCGGCTGCTGCCTGTGTCCTGCGCGTCCGGTGCCGTCGTGCGTGCGTTCATGTCAAGCTCCGCTGTAAACTCCGCTGTAAGCGCCGCGGTACGCTCCGCGTCGTGCATGAGTACCGTGGTCATCACAGGATCCGTCGTCCAAACGCGCTCGCCACCAACTCCGCGGCCAGTTCCGCCGTGTGATTCTGTCGGTCGAGAATCGGATTGATTTCCACCAGATCCATCGACACGAGGGCGTCCGCATCGTGGATGATTTCCATCGCCAGATGCGCCTCGCGCAGTGTCGCGCCGCCACGAACTGGCGTGCCGACACCCGGTGCCTCACCGGGATCAATCCAGTCAACGTCACACGACACATGCATACCACCGGTGCCGCGTGTGGCGATTGCGACGGCTTCGTTCATCACTGACCGCAAGCCGCGCTCGTCGATATCGCGCATGGTGAACGCATGCAGCCCCATCGCCTTGATGGTCCGCTTCTCGGCGTCATCCAGATCGCGAAGTCCCACGTAGACCAGATGCTCGGGATGTATGGCCGGAAACGCCGACGACAGTTGTGACAGGCGGGCGTCACCCAGGCCGAGCAGGTGTGCCACGGGCATGCCATGCACATTCCCGCTCAGACTCGACTCGGGCGTGTTGAGATCGCCGTGTGCATCCAGCCAGATCATCCCCAATCGCTCTCCCCGATCGGCCAACGCTGTGGCGACGCCGGCCACGGAGCCCATGGCCAGGGAGTGGTCGCCGCCCACCACCAGCGGCCGAATCCCAGCGCGCACGGCGGCGGCCGTGCGATCCGCCACCGCTGCGCACACTGCGGCGATGGCAGCCAGACGTGACTCAAGGTCCGGGGCGATCGAGGTGCGGTCAGGCACGGCGACATTCCCCGCGTCCTCGACAGCGATCCCGAGACTCCGAATCACACCGGCCAGATTGGCCAGTCGCATCGCCGACGGCCCCATATCCACACCTCGGCGGCTCGCGCCAAGATCCATGGGGACACCGATCAGCTGAACGGACACGCTTGTCGTCATAGCCGAAAGCTGGCCGTCGGTGATGTTAGCAACAAGCTGAAGAAACTGGCGTATTTCTCTATATCTTATACATTTTGAGAGCAGTACACGACATTTTGCTACCTTGTGGAGCTCCCGTGGATTCTCTGGACCTGCGCCTGATCGGACTCTTGCGGGAGAATGCCCGACTCCCGGTCGCGCTCCTCGCCAAACAACTGGGCGTGTCGCGTGCCACTGTGCAAAACCGCATCGACCGGCTCACCGACGAGCGGGTGCTGCTGGGATTTACCGTGCGTACGGCACCCGAAGTCGCCGCGCACCGCGTGCGGGCGGTCATGATGATCAGCGTGGAAGGCGATCGCTCCGACGCGATTCTGCAGGCCCTGCGTGGTTATCCCGAAGTGCGCGCCTTGCACACCACCAACGGCCGGTGGGATATCATCGCCGAATTGGGCACGGACAGCCTGCAATCGTTTGACGAGGCGCTGCGCAGCATCCGCACCATCAAGGGCGTGTCGAATTCCGAAACCAGCCTGCTGCTGTCCACGCACAAGCTGTAGCGAACTGGATCACTCCGGCGTGTGTTCGTGCGACTCACCTGGCATCGGTTTCATGACACTGTCAATCTTCGGCAACACAGCCACGATGCGGCCAAGAATCAGAATCGTGAACGCCACCGAGATCAGCCCCTGCGCCACACTCACAAACCGCGCCCAGCCGACAGGGCGAATGTCGCCGTACCCGATGGTCAGTTGCGTCACGACACTGAAGTAAATGTCGTCCATCCAACCGGTCGAGCCGACGAGTGACGAATCGAGGGTGGTGTAAATCAACCCGAAACAGACAAGCAGTTCGGTGTAGTTGAGAAAACCGAGCACGAGTGTTCGAACGGCCGACGAGATCACGACTTGTTTGTCGGTTCTGAGCTGATCGAACACACTCATGTTCACGGACGACTGAAAAATGTCCATGACGCGCACCGCGAGCACGACGCGCACAAGCACCGCCGGGAGCAGGATGCCACTTGCGACAGAGGCCAGCAGCGCCGCTTCCACGGCGAACCACGCGATGATGTAGAGTTCCACGCGCCGCGATCGCCGCACCGTGGAACCATGCGGATCGCGTTGAAATTCTTCGGAGTTGACGTGGGCCACCCGCCCCTGTCGCCGCACCAGGCGGCTGGGCGACAGCTGATGCAGTCCCCAGAACAGGCGTTCGAAGAACCACGTGATCAGCGAGTACTCGCGAAGCTTCTGACCCAGCAAACGGCGGCGTTGGATAGGCACCTCGTGGTCAGTCGAAAAAAGCTGGCATGCGTGTGGGGATCAGCGGCATCAGAAGCGGAGTGACAGGCAGGTCAATCCGCCATCCATCTTTTCAAACTCGCTCATGTCCAGCGGTTCAAGCGCATAGCCGCGCGATGCAAGCAGTGCCGCCGTCTCCGGAAAGCCGTCAGCGATGAACACGACGTCGTTGACGCGAACACAATTTGCGGCATACGCCTCGTCTGCCGGAACCGTGAGCACCTCGTAGTCGGCAAGCGCCGCGTGCGACGCGAGTGCGGGAATCGCCAGCAGGGTCTGCTCGTCGAGCGCCGTCACGCCGCTCTTAAGATGGAGGATCCCCGGCGTTTCACGAATATCGATCGTCGACGACGACACGCCGTGGTGGCGGAGCCACTCCGCCAGCTGATGCGCGCCCGCAGCGTTCGTCCGATGGGAAATACCGATCAGGCAGTGCGCGCCCACTTCGCATACATCGCC
>JAGNMU010000256.1 GCA_017991005.1 Gemmatimonadaceae bacterium
CCTGCCAGACGGACGCATGCTGATCACGGAAAAGGTTGGCCCGCTGTGGCTGGTCACCCAACAGGGTGCGAAGACACAGGTCTCGAATGTGCCCGCGGTGCTGGCGCAGGGACAAGGTGGCATGCTCGGCGTGTATCTGTCGCCCAACTACGCGAGCGATCGGTTTGTGTATCTGACCTACTCCGAGCCTGGTGACTCCGGCGGCTCGAGTCTGGCGCTCGCACGGGCCAAACTGGCGATCACCGACGGCGCCGCCAGTCTTGTCGGACTGCAGGTGATCTGGCGCGATGGCGCGCGGGGACGCGGCGGGCAGTTTGGTGCCGCCGTCGCATTCTCGCCGGACAAGAAGTTCCTCTTTCTCACCGTGGGTGACCGGCAGCGCATGACGCCGGCGCAGGATCCCAATTCGCCGCTCGGCAAGATTCTTCGGCTCACGCTCGACGGCAAACCCGCTCCTGGCAACCCGCAGGCCGGCAAGACGGGCGCAGCGAGTCTTGATATCATCAATCCGCCGCGTGACACCGAACTGGCCAAAACAGCGGCCGCTGTCTTCAGCTACACGTTCCCTGGTCCCAACCTCACACCGTCGGAAACGTGGGCCACCGGATTTCGCACGCCGTACGGATTGGCGTTTGCACCCGATGGTCGGCTGTGGGAAGTGGAGCACGGGCCGCGCGGCGGCGACGAACTCAATCTGATCGAAGCGGGGAAGAACTACGGCTGGCCACTCGTATCGTATTCGGTCAACTACAACGGCACTCCGATCCCGAGTCCCGACACGCGAAGCGATCTCGTCAAGCCGGTCATCTACTGGACGCCCATCGTCGCGCCCGGCAGTCTCACCTTCTACAACGGGAAGATGTTTCCCCAGTGGAACGGCTCGGCCTTGATGGGTGGCCTCGCTACACGCTCGCTCACGCGCATCACGTTCGACGGCAAAGGTGGTGCAGCCACTGCCGAGCGTTGGAGCGTTGGGCATCAGATTCGCGACGTCGCCGTCGCGCCGGATGGTGCCATCTGGCTGATTGAGAATACGACGTCAGGCGGACTGTTCCGGGTGACGCCGACTGGGACACCGTAGACACGCTAGTGGCTCGTGAGGTCGAGCGTCCGCACGATTTGCCTGACGCGACAGTCTGGGAGCGATCGTGGTATACGGCAGATGCTGGCATGTCCGTGTGCCCGCGGGCGTCGGTACGGTTCCCTTGCGTCGAGACGCTGGGACGTTTCTCTGTGGTGGCGGTGTGCGCTGCCACCAGTCCGTCAAACGCCCCAGTCGCCCGCGGGCTTACGTTGTTCACATCAAATGGACGACGCCGTCAGCAGTTCGCGCACGGCCGCAGCGATTTCGTCCGCTGTGGCTTCGTAAGGAAATTCCAAACGCAGCCGCCCCTGCTGGTCGAGTACGTATAGCGTGGTCGAGTGACTGACCGAGTACTTTGCGGCTGACCCCGGCGTCGGCACGATTTCGTACTTCGCACCATACATCGTCACGACACGATCCACATCGGCACGCGTGCCGGTCAGCCCCACCGCGTCGAGATCGAAATTCTGCAGGTCCGCTTTGAGCACCGTGGGTGTATCGCGTTCGGGATCCACACTCACGTAGACCACCTTCATGTTCGTGCGCTGCTCGCCAAGGCGCCGCGCAACGCCCGACAGCTTGCTGAGTGTGGTCGGACAGACATCGGGGCATTGGCTGTACCCGAAGAACACCAGCACCACCTTGCCGCGCAACGACGCCGTGTCAAAGCGCGTGCTGTCCTGATCGATCAGCACAAAATCGCGGGACGCCGGCGCCGGCGCCTCGGCGCAGCCAGCAGCGGAGAGGACAACACCGATCGACAACGCGAGTCGGCGGATGGCCCGTGTCACTGTGGCATCCCTTGCATCGGTCGTACCGGCGCCTTCACCTGCGCGGTGGTACCATCGTCAAAGGTGAGCGTCAACCGGACCGTATCGCCGGCCGCGAGTGGTGCCTTGAGTCCAAACAGCATGAGATGGTAGCCGCCCGGACGCAGGGCAACTGAGCCCTTGGCGGGAATATCGATGCGTGGCACAGGCGACATGCGCATCATCCCGTTCTCACGCTTCATCTCATGCAGCTCGAGTGTGTCGCCCACGCTGGCTTTGCCGCGCACGAGTGCACGCGCGGCATCACTCGTATTCTCGAGTATCAGGAACGCGCCCGTGACGGCGCGCCCTGCGGCCGCCTCGCGCACCCACGCCTCGCGTACGGTGACCGCAGTCGCTTGCGCGGTCGCTTGCGCGGCCAGCGGCGTTGCGACCAGCGGCGTTGCGACCAGCAGCCCCAGGAGGACGGGGATAAATCTCGTGATGGTCGCAGCCGATACAGCAGCGACGCGGCGTGTCCAACGAACGTGGTGTGTCATCGGTGAAGCATCCTGTGAAGTCAGGGTGAGGTGGTGCGAAGCGAAATGAGAAAGCGCGCCAGAGCGCGTCGTTCGTCGTTCGTGAGATGCGCATACAGCGGCATGGAACCGCCGGCGGGGACACCGATCGCGAGGGTGAGCGCGATGCTCTCCATATCGGTTCCGGCCTTGAAGGCGGCCGCGACACGAAAGTCCCGCGGCGGTGGGTTCAGCGCCCGCCCAACCGGCCCGTCGCCATGGCCATCTGGTCCGTGGCAACTCGCGCACCCGTTGGATCGATAGAGGTGTTCACCCGCAGCAACAGTTGGCGTGGCTGACACGCGGGACGCGCGCGTCGAGTCGGCCTGCTCGAGTGTGTGTTCAAGATCGGTGTAGGCGACCACCGGCACACGGGCGACTGCGCGTCGTCCACTCGCGAGTGTAACCGTTAGCTGCACCGAATCGCCCGGTGCGAGCGGCCGTCGGAGATTGTACAGCATCCCCGTATAACCGCCCGGCGCAAAACGCACGGTGCCACGGTTGGAGATGGGCACGCGCGTCACGGGCATCATCATCGCGGCCGACCCCGCGCCACTCTGCGGCAGACGATGCGGTTGCGGCGTCTCCATGAGCGTGGCCTGCGCGGCGTCAACGGCGATCGCGGTCACCGTATCGGGACGCGTGCCCTCGTCTCGCACCGTGAAGTAGACCACGGCGGGCGCGCTCAGAATTCCAACGGTCGCACCGGCGTGCTCGATGTGCACCGGGCGTTCCCCCGCTGCACATCCTCCAGCGCACGCGAGGGCACATGCCCATCGCGCCGCAGCGTACCTCATATGCGTCATGTCGCGTGACCTTCCAATCCGGGGTGTCGTGGACGGAGCGGCCGACGCGCCATGCGTCAGCCGGTCAGCGAGCCCGGCGGGCCGTTGGCATACGGTAGCAAGCGAACGTCTGATGGGTCAGGCGAGGTCGTTCCCCGCGCGACCGTGTCGCGCACACCCAGCACCACTCGCGCCGCGACCACTTCGGGCGGTCTCGCGAGCGCCATCGACGGCGTCCCACAACAGGGCGCGACGCAATCGCACGACTCTGACGGTGCAGGTGCCGAGTCAGGCGGAGTCGCGTCCGTCGGCGCATGATGCGCATGCCCGGCCATCGACATCGCTTCCGCCGTCGGCATCGGCATCGCTGAGCGCGCGTGCATCGGGCACGGGCGCAGCGAGCCGGGAAGCACACCGAACAGCAGGAACCAGACGCCGAAAAGCGCCGAGCACGTGCGACGACTGCGGGGCTGGCGGAGCATGTCTTGAAAGATACCTCATTCAGGTCAAGGCCGAGACGGGCACCCACCGCGCGCGCTTGCTCCGGGTCCTCGGTAAGAGTACTTTGTATCGCAAAGTGAGACGACCGACCTGATTCTCCCCTGTGACGGAGCCCGACGGGTATGACGTGGTTGAAGCGCATCCGGGGTGCCGTCGGAACCGGGCTGACATGGGCCGCCGGGTGGGCCGTTGCCGGCGTTCTTGTCGGGGTGGCGAGCGTCATCCTCCCCGGACTGCCGTGGGACGCGTTCTTTGCGGTCTTTGATGCGCCGCTGCCGGCGCTCGCTGTCCCCGGGTTCTTCGCCGGTCTGTTCTTTTCGGCGGTGCTGTCGGTCGCCGAGCGCCGGCGCCATCTGGCGGAGCTGTCACTCTCCCGCTTTGCGGCGCTGGGGGCCATCGGCGGGTTGTTGCTGACGGCGTTTCCGTTTGCACTGGTTGCCATCGGACTGGCCAGCCGCGAGGGCTCAAACATCGGCTCCTGGCAGATCGTCGCGGTGATCACCGCGCCGTTCGTGCTGCTGAGTGCCGCGTCGGCCGCAGCGTCGTTGCTCCTCGCCCGGGCGGCGGCTCGGCGAGACGCGCGTCAATCCGTCGGCAATCGCATCGCCGGTGCCGCGCCATCTCCTCAGCACCTTCGCGCGGCGTCGTACGCCTCGCCCAACGAACACGTGGACGAACCCGCCGTTCGCGTGCGAGCCGCGACACCCGCCCCGGATCAGGACGCGTAGCAGCGACGCGCAGCGAACTGCGAACAGCGAACAGCAAACCGCTTTGTCGCAGAGACGCAGAGACGCAGAGGCGCCGAGGCGTGCTGTCGGCCGGTGCGGCGCGGATTCCCAAGTTTTTCTTGGGGGAACTGCCACACCCTGTCCGACGCGAGCCTCCGCGTCTCCGCGATTCAGCAGTGCTGGTTCCACGGGTACATTGCAAACGCACCGCGGTAAACGGCAAACCGCAAACAGCTTCATCGCAGAATCGCAGCGGCGCGCTGTCGGCGGGTGCGGCGCCGATTCCCAAGACGCGTGGGGAATCGACGGCGTGTCAGACACGCACGTTGATGACGCGTCTGCTACGCTTGCGTCCGGCCACGGTCAGACGTCGTCGACGCCTTGGTAGGCGCTCCGCGAATTGCCGCACCTCTGTACGACCGCGATGCCCGCTCGTTCGTTCCCGCAGCATCCGTCGGACCGGCCAACGTCATGAGGATCTCCCGCGAAGCGGCGACCGCTTTCCGACCCGCATGTGTCACCAGTTCCTGGTCGATCCGCACATGGAAGCGACGGGCCTCTCGCAGTTCGGCGCGTCCGCGCGTGGTGGGAAGCAGTTGCCGCATTCGGTTGCTCATCATCGGACCGCGGTTTCTCAACGTGATCGCGCGGCACCTGCCGGAACGTGGGGATGTACTGGAAATCGGGTGTGGGTTTGGTCTCACCGGACTCTACCTTTCCGAACTGCGCACGGATCTGGTCATTCGCGGCTACGACCTTGACCAGAAACGCGTGGCAACGGCAGGCGCGGCTGCACAAGCGCTCGGTCGCACCAACATCCATTTCGCATTCGGCGACGCCGCACAACTCACGCTGGATCGGCGGTTCGACGCCGCCTACGCGATCGATCTCATTCATCACGTCCCGCGCGAACAGGTTCCGGCGTTTCTCTCGCTCGTCTACGATCGCCTGCAGCCCGGCGGTCGCTTCGTGATCAAGGACGTCGACAATACACCGGCGTACAAGCGTTTTGTCAGTTGGCTCACCGATCGGGTGATGGTCGGCATGGACGAGCCGATCTACTACTGGCCCGTCGCCGAGTTGACGGCGGCACTCGCGAAGGTCGGCTTCACCGTGCAGTCATTCCCGATGCCGGACATTCTGCCGTACCCGCACGTGCTGTACGTCTGTGAAAAGCAGGCGCCGCGCACGTAGCCACAGGGTTCCCGTCGCGCGTTAGTCCTCCTCTTCGACCCACAGCACCGCGGCGCTCCCCTCGCCGACGCACACGACACCGGAATCGTACGTGGCGTCGGAGATCGGATCCCAACCCTCGAGTGTGGCAAGCGGGTGCGTGGAATCAGACGCGGGATCGGATGACGTCGTCCAGTCGCCGTTGGTGAAGTACGTGTGCGGCTCCGGCACCAGATCAAAAAAGCGCGTGGCCAACTCGGACGCCTGCGCCAGGGGCATGAGCTCCGTGTTGAAGGCGAGATCCTGGTGCAGCAGTGTGGTGACAATTGCGTGCGCATCAGCGCCACTGATCATCAACCAACCGTCGCCAAGCCCGCGCAAGTCATGCGCCTGCACGACCCGGTCGGCGATCTCACGCCCCTTCCCGACCACGTTGTCGTCCTGTATCGCGCAGATCGTGCGACCCGCCGTGCGCTGTTGAACAATCTCGTCCACCACGTTCATCGTGCGAGCTCCTTCGGCCATTCGATGGTGTTCATGATGCGAGCGGTCGCGGTGGGAGCACCGCGATGCCGGCCGCAAGATCCGCCAACAGTGACACGTGGACATCGAGTGCATCGATGACGCGGTAGCCGGTCTCGCGCCCGTCAAACGCCAGACCCAAGTCGGTTCCGGCCAGGACAATCGCCTCGGCGCCCTGTTCTTCGACCATCCGCCGCCCCGCCGCGAAGAGTGCATCGCGCTGCGCATCGGTGCACACACCGGTCACGG
>JAGNMU010000257.1 GCA_017991005.1 Gemmatimonadaceae bacterium
CTCAGCGCAGTGTCATCGTCAGGCGAAGCGTGCGTCCAGGTTGCGGCAACCCGCACTGATCGTAGACGGCGGCGTCACCCACGTTGTCAAAGGACAACAACGTCCGAAGGAAACGGAAGGGGCCGCTACGAGCGACAGAAAAGGTGCGCTGTACCGCCAGATCGCCCGCCGTGCGCGCCTGCAGTTCGTCGAGTGTTGACGTGTCGCCGTTGAGGCAATATTGCGTGCCGGTATATCGGGCGACCGCGAAGAGTCTGAGGTTGGCGGGCAGTGGTACCCCGAACTCGAGCCGTCCTCGCTGCTCAGGATTGTTCTCCGCGCGCCGCTGCTGATCGTTGGCCGTGACGTCGAAGATCTTGATCCGCTGAATTGTCGCGTCGCCGTTGATCGAGAAGGCGCGATCCGGGTCGTTGCCAAACACAAAGCCGCCCAGCAATTCGGCACCGGCGCTTTCGATGCGGTCGCGGTTGATGCGCTGAAACCGCGTCGGGTTGGAGAGCGTGATGCGTACGACCGCATCGTTCAGGACGTGCCGGAAACCGATCACCTGAATGGTGGACTGTCCGAGCGAGGCAAACGCGCGATTGAGCGTGAAGCCACCCTCCATGCCGAGCAACGTCTCCGGCTTGAGATCCGGATTGGGGCGAAACCGGTTGAGCGACCCCGAGTACAGTTCGCGCAGCGCGGGGAAACGCGAACGTTCGCTGATGCTCGCATGCAGGCGCAGACGCGCGTTGAGTTCATGCGACGCCCCAACGCGCCAGCCCGTATTGTCGAACGGCTCCTGGCCGGGCGTGCGTCCTCCCGTCTCGGGGGTCGTTGCCCGGTCAAAGACAAATCCTCCCACGAGCTGCGTGCGTCCGTCCACCGGCACCTCGAGTTCCACGCCGGAGCTCGAGAGCTTCTGCCGATAGTCCACCGCAGCGGCCGGCGTAAGCGTCTCTGCGTACTTGATGTCGGCGCCGGTGTAACTCGCCCGCAGTGTGGCCCGCGTCATCGCGTGGGTGAACAGCGCACGTGTCGTGAGCGTGCGCTCGTCACCAAGCTCTGAGCCGTTCACCGTTGCATACGTGCGGTTGGAGTAGGTCTCGATCTTGAACTCGCCGTTGTTCGTGCCGACGCCAACTTCCAGCGACGAGGTGCCGAGCGGCGTGGTGAACGCGCCCGTGTTGCCCGAGATCATCGCGATGCTGCGCCGCGCGTAGGGAAAGCGCCACAACCGTGGCGCCGCGATATGCTCTTCGGGCGGGACCCCGCGTTCCGTATCGTACGCCGAGTACATGACGCCGAGTGAACTGCCGCGTCGATTGTTCCAGCGGGCGGAGGCGAAGCCATCGAGCTGCTTGAGATCCGTCCCCGTGCGCAGTCCATGCTCTTCGGTTGGATCGACCGCACTATTGGGTAGCGCGACGCCGTCACGCTGACGGTGCGCGAGGCCGGCGCGGACCGACAGGGCACCACCGCCAAATTCCGCCACGCGCCGCCCATAGCCAAGTGTTGCCACGGACGACCCAAACTGGTCGACACCGGCTCCCGCCCAGAGCCGACCACCGGCAGGCTGGCCGAAGGCGTCGTGAGTGATCTCAATCGATCCGCCCAGGGTGTTGGGACCGTTGAGCAATGACCCCAGACCCCGCACGATTACCATGCGCTCGGAGCCAGTCAGCGGGATGAGCGACGGATCGGTCCGGTGATCCCATCCCAGTGTGATCGGCACCCCGTCCAGCAGCACCGCCGCCTGCCGTGAATCGGAGCCCCGCACCGAAATTTCCATCTCCCCACGCGAGTTCTGCCGCACGAGCACGAACGGGGACTCACGCAATGCCTGATCGAGGAGCGGCGCGGGCGACGACCGCAATTCGGTGGGCTTGATCACGACAGCGCCGGCCCCGCCGACCACGCTCACCTCACGCGTCGAGCTGACACTCACGGCCCCAAGCGCCTGCGGGGCCCAGCCGGCCCGCACGGAATCGGCCCGGGTTGAGTCCGCACGGGTCGAGTCGGTCCGCGTCGAGTCGCGACGGGCCTGCGCCGACAGGACGGCCGGAGCAGACAGCGCGGCGAGGACGAGAAGCGATCGAGCACGCGCAGCAAGACGGGGCATGCGATCGAGAGAGGGAAGGGAGTGTCGTCGGATCATGAATACTTCATGAACGAACCAATATTCAGATTCGTTGAACGGAAGGCAAGCGCGATGGGCGTTCACCGTTGTCGCGACTCGGCACCGTGCCGATATTGCCGGTCGGCGTCGCGGGACGCCTCCGGTCCGCGGAAAGGGCAGCGCCCACCCTCGCAGTGGTACGATCTCCGACGCCCTCTTCGGGCCGATGGTGCGGACAGCGGCCACCACGAAGGAGGCGTTTCATGGTTTCACCGTATAGTCTGCGCTCCCCGCGCGCGCCGACCTCGCGCAGCAGAAGTCGCAGGCCAAGGAGTTGCTCAAGGCCTTCGCCGCTGCCGACCCCGACGCGGTTGCGCGCGTGCGTGCGATCCTCCCCGACAAAGCGCGCATTGTGCTGGCCGACGCGCAGTTTGTGCTGGCGCGCGAGTATGGTTTCCACGATTGGCACGCGCTCACAGCGCGCATCGAGGAACAACGGCTCGTGGCGCGTGCACCGCACCAGCAGATGCACGACGCCATGATGCAACGCGACGCGGCGGCCGTGCGGCGACTGCTCACGCAGCACGCCGAGTTCCGGCCACTCATCAACGCGCCGCTGTTTCCGTTCAACTCGCCGGCCATTGTGGCGTGTGCGACCGATGCGGCGATGGTTGAGGTGTTGCTGGAGTTCGGTGCCGATCCCAATCAGAAAAGCGGTTGGTGGGCCGGCGGGTTTCACGCGTTGTATTCGGCAACCGGCGAGGCGGCTGCGCGGTTGCGCGCGGCTGGTGCCGTTCCCGATGCGTGTGCGGCCGCGCATCTCGACGATGTCGAGCTGCTCTCCTCGATGTTGCGGGCCAATCCAGCGCGGATTGCGGAGCGTGGCGGCGACGGGCAAACCCCGCTGCATTTTGCGCGCTCACGGCGTGCGGTCGACCTGCTGCTCGACGCGGGCGCTGACATCAACGCGCGTGACATCGATCATCGAGCGACCCCGGCCGAGTGGATGCTGGATCGGTCGCGCGGCGCCGGACGCTATGACCTCGCCCAGTATCTCGTCGAACGCGGCGCCGCCGTGGACATCTTCCTCGCCTCGGCGCTTGGCATGACGGACGTGGCGCGATCGATGCTGGAGCGCGAGCCGACGCTGCTCGATGCGCAGACGGGACATGGTCAGTACGCGGCGATCCCGCCGAGCAGTCAACATATCTATGTGTGGACGATCGGGAGCAATCGATCGCCCTTGGATGTCGCCGCGCAGTTTGGGCATCCCGAGACGCTCGACGCGATGCTGCCGTTTGCCACACCCGTGCAGCAGTTGCGACTCGCCTGCCGACGCGCCGATGCCGCAGCGGCGCGCGCGCTGGTGCGCGCGCATCCGAGTCTTGTGGCCTCACTCGGCGCGGCGGATCAGCGAGCCATCACCGACGCTGCTTGGGACGGCAATGCATCCGCGGTCGCGTTGATGCTCGAGCTTGGCTTTGACCCGGCGACACCAGGACAGGATTCGGGGACCGCGCTCCACTGCGCAGCATGGCAGGGGTCAGCCGCAACCATTGAGGCGATTTTGCAGCATCCGGCGGGACGCGCACTGGTCGATCATCGCGAACCGAATCACGGCAGCACGGCGTTGGGGTGGTGCTGTCACGGATCGTTGCACGGTCCGCGTGGTGGTGACTTTGCCGCGGTCGCGCGGATGCTCGTGCAGAGCGGATCTCCGGTTGAACCGTTCGACGCGTCCGATGAGGTGGAGGCAGTGCTTTTCGAAACGTAAGCGTCGGACTGGCGGACATTCGCGCCGTGGCCGTGTCCAGCCACCGCCACTCGCCGACGGCCGTACCTGCGATGCGGGCACGGCCGTGCGGCGTTAACTCTCCGCATGCCGCTGTCCGACGTGTCCCCACACATTGCCTTCCGCGCCGGCCTCGCCGTGCTGCGCGGCGTACCCATCGATCATGCGCCCTCGTGGATGCAGTACGATCCGCGACTGGACGCGCTTGTCGCAGCCGGTTCACGCTACCCCGAGCTGCGCGAATGGGCGCTTGCGCACAACATCTCCGAGTCGATCGCTGCCGGTACCGACGCGGCAGGCGCGTTTGACGCGCCACTGCTCGACCCGCGCATCCCGCGCGAGGCGCAGCAAGAGGCGGTCACGCGGTGGGTGGCCGCCGGGCGGCGTGGCACCGTGGTGCTGCCGACTGGCGCCGGAAAGACGCTGGTAGCCCTGATGGCGATTCATCGCACTGGAATGAATGCCTGTGTCATTGTCCCCACGCGGGCGTTGGTCACACAGTGGTTCACCCAGCTTGCGGATGCGTTTGGCGCGGAACATGTGGGGGCATTCTACGGCGATGAAAAGGAAGTGCGTGCGCTGACGGTCACGACCTATCATTCCGCATTCACTCTCCTCGAACGTCACGGCGCGCGCTTCGCGCTGCTGGTGTGCGACGAGGTACATCATCTGGCGGACAGCGCCACCGGAGATGCCCGCACGCGTCTCGATGCCTTGATCATTGCCCCGGCCGCATACCGGCTCGGCTTGACGGCGACGTACCCGGACAATCAAGACAGTTGGTTGGTGCATGCCCTCGGGCCGGTGGTGTACCGCCGCGCGATCGGTGAGATGACGGACGCCGAGCTCGCCCGTTTTGCCATCGAGCGACGCTATGTGGATCTCACACCGGCAGAACGTACGCGATACGATGCGTCGACGGAGCGGTTCGAGCGCTACGCAACACAGTCGCAATGGCGCGCGAAAGCGGATGCGCCAGACGAGGCGTGGAAGCTCTTCGCCGCGAGCGCTCGCCGCATCCCGGCCGCGCGACGGGCCCTGTTTGCGTTTCGCGACCGCGAGCGTGTGGTGCGCATGGCTGAGTCCAAATTCGACGAATCCGCACACATTCTCAGAATGTTTCCGGACGAACAAGCCGTGCTGTTCTGTGGAGGCACCGACGTCGCGATGGAAGTGTCACGCCGACTGGCGATTCCACTGATCAGTGCCTCGACGCCGGCGTCCGAGCGTCACGCGATTCTCGAAGCGATGCGCGCAGGCACGCTGCGTGCCGTCGCGTCGGTCAAAGTGCTGGACGAAGGATGGGATGTGCCGAACGCGAAGTTGGGCATTGTGCTGGGCGACTCCACCCGCGGTGGGGCTCGGCAGCATACCCAGCGCCTCGGCCGCCTGCTGCGCCGACAGGGTGATCAGGTGGCATCGCTTTTTGAGCTTGTGGCTGCCGGTACGTGGGAGTTCTTTGCTTCGCAGAAGCGAGGGGCGGCCGTCAGAAGAGTCGCCGAGGCACAGTTGGGATTCGGTTTGTGAGCGTGCGATGCTGAGCCGAGCGCAGGTGGATCCCTTCGTGCGATCCCGCGGTGCCGTGTTGCGTGTGGTGTATCTCGCAGACGAGAAGGGGCGTATTGTGCCCTTTCTCGATCGGCTGCTTCGACTGGTGCGGCGCTTGGAGGGTCGGTCACTCGAAACGGTGGTCGAGGCGCTTCGCCGGCAGGAGCGACGGGTGAGAGATGCGTCGCGACTGGCAGGAATCGCGCGCACGATTGTGGAGTGGTGCGAGTTTGTGCCTCCGCCGGGAAGCGACCAGCTCGAAGCGGCGCGGCAGGAGATCTTTGCGGCGCGAGGGGCGATGTGGCCACCCGTTCCAGGCGATGCATTGGCCCCATTCGCAGCAGCGGCGGCGGTGCGCGGTATATCGCCGGAGGCGCTGCAACACGCGCTGTATGATGATCGACCGGGCGCGCGGCGATTGCATCGCGTGCCTGATGGCGACGGACGCGCACTGTTGGCGCGCTACAACCTGGAACTGGCACGCGGCGTACTCCGCGATGCAACGCGTATTGAGCTTCGTACGCGAGGCGGGTGGCGCGATGTCTTCCGCGCCGTGAAGTCGGCGGGACTGATGCATGAACTGGTGCGCGAAGGGAAACGATATCGACTGGTGCTCACCGGCCCGGCCGCGGCGTTTGTGGTTCGTCCGGCGCGCTATGGCGTGCGGTTCGCCCGCGTGCTGCCAGTGCTCGCGCGATCGCCGGGGTGGCGCGTAGATGCGGAGATTGAACGCCGAGGCGAATTGTGCACTCTGCGACTGAGCGGACGTGCGCGAGCGAATACCGGCTCGGCACCGGTGGGAGGCGAGCCCCGGCGTGAACGCTACGACTCGGCGTGGGAGCGACGTTTTGTGCGCGATTT
>JAGNMU010000258.1 GCA_017991005.1 Gemmatimonadaceae bacterium
GCCTACATCCAGCGCAAGGCGGGCCTCTACCGCAGCGACGACAAGGGGGCCACGTGGACATTTCTGTCCGACTGGAATCCACGTCCGATGTATGCCAGTCAACCAATCATCGACCCCAACGACGACAAGCGCGTCTACATGTTGAACGCCTATTCGTTCAGCGATGACGGCGGCAAGACGTTCAGCGCACCGCGCACCACCACGCACGGGGATGACCGTTTTGTCTGGGTCAATCCCAGGGACAGCCGCCACGTCGTCAAACTCGATGACGGCGGGATCGGCATCAGCTACGATCGTGGCGTGAAGTTTCTGTACGTCCCGTCGTTGCCACTCTCGCAGTTCTATCGCGTCGCACTCGACAACGCCGTGCCATTCAACGTGTATGGCGGATTGCAGGACAACGGCTGCTGGATGGGTCCGAGCGCTAGTTGGACCACGCAGGGCATTCTCAACGAACATTGGTCGCGCCTGTGTGGCGGCGACGGATTCTGGGCAGTGCCCGACCTCAAGCGTCCCGGCGTCGTCTTTTCAGGCTCGCAGTTTCTCGGTCTGCAGCGCAACAACACGGGCACATGGGAAGCGCAGGATATCCGTCCTGGCGACCCGCAGGGCCATATTGCCGGACGCCGCAACTGGGAAACCTGGGGCAAACCCGGTGCCTCGCAGGTGCTTGGCAACGCCATGCATCCCGCTAACTGGGATTCGCCGATCGTCGTGTCGCCGCATGACACGGGCACGATCTATGTGGGCATGCAACATCTCTTCCGTTCGCGCGATCGCGGCATGACGTGGACGGACCTCGGCGATCTCACCACCGGCGTCGATCGTGCCACCCTGCCGTTGATGGGCCGCTTGCCGAGTGAAAACACGCTGTCGATCGACGATGGGGTGCCGTACTTCCCGGGCATCGTCTCCTTGGCGGAATCGCCGCGCCGCAAAGGGCTGTTGTACGCCGGCTCGGACGACGGACGTTTCAGCGTGTCGCGCAATGGCGGCGCCACCTGGATCTCCGTGCAGTCCAATTTCCCCGGACTGCCTGCGGGCTCGTGGTTTGCCGGCGTCGAACCCTCACGGCATGCGGATGGCACGGCCTACGTGACGGTGGATAACCACCGCTCCAATGATTTCCGCAACTACGTCTACATGACCACCGATTTTGGTGCGTCGTGGACGTCCATCAGTGGAGACCTGCCGGCCGAGCGTGTCGCGCGCACCGTGCGTGAAGATCCGCGCAATCCCAACCTGCTCTACCTGGCAACGGAGTTCGGCGTCTTTGTGTCACCCAACCGCGGCACCAACTGGGTCGCGCTGCGCAACAACATGCCCACGATGCCGTTCAACGATATCGCCATCCACCCGCGCGACAACGCGCTGGTGCTGGCGTCGCATGCACGGGGCATCTGGATTCTCGACCAGCTCAACGCGCTGCAGGAATGGACGACGCCCGTGATGGCCAAGGCGTCCCATCTCTTCACGCTGCAGCCGGCAACGCAGATCCGCACCACCAATCTGCGGCCACACACGGGTGACATGATCTTTCGCGGCGAGAATCCGGCCAACGGTGCGTTGGTGGACTTCTGGGCGGGACAGGGTGGCATGACTGCGTCCATCACGGTGCTGGACTCGACGGGCGCGATCGTGCAGACGCTCAAACCGAGTACTGCGCGTGGCATCAATCGCGCGGTGTGGAACCTGCGTTACGCAGATCTGCCGCTACGCGGCGGTGGCGGCGAGGATGACGAGGGCCCGGCGCGCGCCGGTTCGCCCGGTCCGCTCGTGCTCCCGGGCACGTACACGCTTCGCCTCGAGGCCGGCGGCGTCACCTCCACACAGAAACTGCTGGTGCGCGAAGATCCACGCATCACCATCTCATCCGCCGATCGTCGCGCGTGGACGGCGTTCCAGCGACAGGTCGCCGCACTGGCAACCGAATTTGCCCCCGTGGCCGACCGCGCGCGGCGCGCGCCGGCGACAAACGCACAAACGGTCGATCTCAAACGGCAGGCACAGGAGCTGCTGGCCCGCATTTCGACGCTCTACGGCGCGACCGCGCGATGGACGGGGCGTCCCACGGCAGATCAGCGTAGCCAGCTGATGTACTATCAGCAGATGGCCAAGACGCTGAGTTCCGCGTCGTTCTGACGTAGCGACCGCGATGCCCCTGCACTGCTGGTCATCGGCGACGTACGCGATTCCCCTTCCCGAGGGGCATCGGTTTCCGATGGCCAAGTATGCGCTGTTGCGGGACGGTGTGCGGGAACACGGATGGGTTGAGGCGGCACACCTGCACGATCCACCACGCGCCGACGCCGTCGACCTGCTGCGCGTACACACCCCGACGTACGTGCAGCAGGTGACGGACGGTTCGTTGCCGGCGGCAGAACAACGCCGCATTGGATTGCCATGGAGTCCCGCCTTCGTGGAACGAGCCTGGCGTGTCGTGCGTGGCACCATCGAGGCCAGCGAGGCGGCGCTCACGCATGGTATCGCCATGAACCTCGCGGGCGGAACGCATCATGCCTTCCCCGACCGCGGCGAGGGGTTTTGCACGTTCAACGATGTGGCCGTGGCCGTACGCCGGTTGCAACAACTGGGACGCATCGAGCGCGCCGCCATCATCGATCTCGATGTGCACCAAGGCAACGGGACGCACGCCTGCTTCGCGGACGACCCCACCGTGTTCACCTTCAGCATGCACGGCGCGAAGAACTTCCCGTTTCACAAAGTGCCCGGCACACTGGATATCGAACTGAACGACGGCACGACCGACGAACCGTATCTGGCGCTGCTTGCCGAGCATCTGCCGCAGGTGTTGCGCACGGCGCGTCCGGATCTGGTGGTCTATCTTGCCGGCGCGGACCCGCATGAAGGTGATCGACTGGGCCGACTCAGACTGACCTTTGACGGTCTGCGCCGACGCGATCACATGGTCCTCGCCGCGTGCCGCGAGATCGGCATTCCGGTGTGCATCACCATCGCCGGCGGGTACGGCCGCGACGTTTCGGACACCGTCGCCGTGCACCTCGGTACCGTCGCCGTCGCCAGCCGATTTGTCGGACGCGCCGACTGATGCGACCGCCGAGGCGCCTGCTGATGCGCCTGCTGATGCGCCTGCCGATGCGACGTTTCTGCCGCTGCGCTTGCCGCTACACGACTCGTCACGCCATACTCTGACATGCCTCAACGCATTGTGATCGGCGCCAACGCGCACGAAGAGCTGACGGCGCTGTTGCGCGCAGCGCGACCGGACCTCGAGCTTCGCGGCAACCGCTATACCGAACTCACGGCAGATGATCTGGCGTGGGGCGATACGTACATCGGCTTCCGGCGTCCGCCGGTGTCATCGATGGGCAACATCCGATGGGTGCACTGTACCGGTGCGGGCGTGGATTCCTGGTTGTATCCGGACGAACTGCCGCGCGAGATCATGCTGACGCGCTCCTCGGAGTCGTTCGGGCCGCGCATTGCGGAGTGGGCGCTCGCGCGTGCACTCACCATCACGCAGCAGACACTGTCGCTGCACGACGCACAGCGGGAGCATCGCTGGGCGCCGCGTGATACGCCCATGCTGCACGGATCCACGGTCCTGGTGGTTGGCACCGGCGACATCGGCACCTCGGTCGCACGCCTCTTCGCGGCCGTCGGTTGCCACGTGACCGGCGTTTCACGAACCGGCCAGGGTGAGGAAGCGGTGTTTTCCCGAATTGAACCGGTGACGTTGCTGCCCGACTTGGTCGGCCCGGCGGAGTGGATTGTGCTCACCATTCCACTCACAGCGGCTTCGCGCCATCTCTTTGATCGTGCCATGCTCGCCAGATGTCGCGGCGCGGTGTTGATCAACGCGGGACGCGGAGCCGTCGTCGACGAATCGATCCTCCCCGAGGCGTTGGCGTCGGGATGGCTGCGCGCTGCGGCGCTCGACGTCTTTGAAACCGAGCCACTGCCAACCAACTCGCCGCTTTGGGATGACCCGCGCGTGATTGTCTCACCGCATATATCGGGGCTCACCACCGCCGAGGGGGCGGTCACGGGTTTTCTCGAATGCCTGGCCGCGCTCGAAGGCGGCGAGACGCCGCGCTGGGTGGTTGACCGCGATCGCGGATACTAGACGGCGCTACCGGGAACGGCTCGTTGCCTGGCGAGGTGCGCCAATGGCATCGCCGAGGGTGTTGCAGGCGAGCACCGTGACAAAAATCATGGCGCCAGGAAAGACAGCAAGCCACGGCTCGGTCGACATGGTGGTTTGCGCCTGGTAGAGCATGTTGCCCCAGCTCGCAGTGGGCGGCTGCACACCCACGCCGAAAAAGCTGATCGTGCTTTCGAGCAGGATGCCTCGGCCAACGGCCAAGGTGGTGGCCACGGTGAGAACCGGAATGGTGCCAGGCAGCACGTGCCGCGCCACCACGCGCCACGGGGCGACGCCAAGCGCGCGAGCGGCCGCTACAAAATCCCGCGCAGCAATGGATTGCACGGATGTTCGCACTACGCGAGCCGTCTCCATCCAGCCCACACAGCTCACGAGGACAACCAGCAGCCATACCTCCGGCTGCGCGAACGCCGCCGCGATCATGAGCAGTGGCAGTCGGGGAATGCACAACATCGCGTCGGTCGTTCGCATCAGCAGATCGTCCGCCCACCGTCCCACATAGCCGGCGGTCGCTCCGACCAGTGTTCCCAGCATGACACTGAGCAACGCCGATCCGAGTCCGATGGCCAGCGAGACCCGCGCGCCAAAGAGCACCCGCGTGAACAGGTCACGCCCGAGTTCATCAGTGCCAAACCAATGACCACTCGACGGCGCCGCGCGGCGATTCGCCAGATCGAGTGCGTCGAACGCATACGGCGCGATCAGCGGCGCCATCAGCGCGGCACTGATGAGCGCCAGCAAGACGATCAACGCGATGCGGTGCGGGCGCCTTGACGGTCGCATCACCGCTCGCTCGAGACACGAGGGTCAAGCCACGCCACCGCCAGATCGGCGATCAGGTTGAGCACCAGCACGGCGACCGAACCGAGCATGAGAAACGCCATCAGCACGGTGTAGTCGCGTTTGGCCAGCGACTCGGTGAACAGACTCCCGATGCCCGGCCAGGCAAAGATGCTCTCCGTTACCACGGCGCCCGACGCCAGCATCGACGCGTCAAGCAGCACCACCGTGACGAACGGTGGCAGTGCCACGCGCAGCGCGTGACGCCAAGTGACGCGCGCCTCCGAGATACCGCGCGAGCGGGCGACAGCGACGAAGGGCAACGCCAGCGCCTCGTGCATCGACCGACGCAGATACCGTGACCACCCGGCGGCCAGCGCCGCCGCCAGCACGACAGCGGGAAGGAGCAGGTGCGCCATGCGATCGGCGAAGCCGCCTCCGTCAAACGCCTGCCGCCCCGACGACGGCAACCAGCCGAGCGCGTTGGCAAACACCAATTGCAGCAACAGGCCGAACCAGAACACGGGCAACGAAATGCCCGCCACTGCCAACGGCGCCGAGACGCGATCAACCAATCGACGCGACGCTGCCACCACCGCCACGGGAATGGCGATCGTCAACGCAAGCGCGCACGCAGCGCCGATCAGTTCCAGCGTGGCCGGGATCCGCTCCATGACGCGATCAAACACCGGCCGGCCGTCGGCGTAGCTGTAGCCCCAGTCCCCGCGCACGAACGCCGCCAGCCACGCGAGATACTGCACGCCGAGCGGGCGATCGAGCCCCATCGCCTTGCGCAGGCGTTCGATATCCTCGGGTCGGACGTTCGGATTCTCGAGATACGTCGAGAGTGGTCCGCCGGGCGCAAGATGCAACAGTCCGAAGAGAACCAGCGAAATGATGAGCAACAACGGCAGCGCATGCAGCGCTCGACGTCCCACTATCGGCAACACAGCCGCCTCCGTGCCCGCAACGTGGTCACCGGCGGCGCTCCACGCGCCGGGTCACTTGGGGGTCATCTCCCATTGCCAGACGTTCCAGAATGGGCCCGCATTGGTCGGATTGCCGGTGACGTGCTGCAGTCCGGCCGGAACGGCGTCGATCTTCGTCGTGTTGTACAACGGAATCTCGGGTGCCAGCTCCGCAACTCGCCGCTGCGCCGTCTTGAGCAACGCGATGCGCGCGGATTCGCTCACCGTGCGGTCAGACTGATACAGCAGCGCGGTGAGCGCGGCGTCGTCCAGATAGTTGATGTTGCGTCCCGCCGGTGGTGCGCGGTCGCCAGCGAAGAACAACGTGATCTCGGGATCAGCGCCTTGTTGCCACCAGTGCAGCATTGCATCGAACGACCCGCTGAACCAGAGA
>JAGNMU010000259.1 GCA_017991005.1 Gemmatimonadaceae bacterium
CGCGGCGATTGGAACTCCCCGACGATGTGCTGCGTCGTGCCGAAGAACGGTTGCCGGCCGGTGAACGCGACTTGGCGGTGCTGCTCGCCGACATCGAGTCGCGCGAAGCCGTGCTCGCCGAGCGTGAGCGCGTGATGGCGATCGAAGTCGACAAGATGCGTTCGCGGGTCGCGACGGTGACCGATCGTGAAGTCAAGGTGCGCGAGCGTGAACGGGAATCGGAACGCGAAGCTCGTCGCGAAGCACGCAAATATCTGCTCGAAGCGCGTGGCGAAGTGGAACGCGCCATCGCAGAAATTCGGACGCGTGCCGCCGAGCAATCCGACGCACTTGAGGAGTCGATGCGTGCGGCGCGACGGGCGGTTGAAGAGGCCGCCGCCGCGCAGGGTGATGC
The DNA here is from genome assembly GCA_017991005.1 of Gemmatimonadaceae bacterium. GTDB lineage: Bacteria > Gemmatimonadota > Gemmatimonadetes > Gemmatimonadales > Gemmatimonadaceae > Gemmatimonas. The sequence continues at coordinate 395 of JAGNMU010000259.1, forward strand.
GGTGCAGCAGGTCGAGGCGCGTGCGCGGCGTGAACGCGAACGGGCGTTGATGCGGCGTATCGAACGGGAGACAGAGACGTCGACGCCCGGATCGCCGGCCACGCCCGCAGGAACGATGGCGGCTGCTCCGACCGGCGGTCGACCGGCGCGCGCCGCTCGCGTACAGCCACCGGTGGCCGCCGGTGACACCGTGCTGGTGGCCATGCTCGGTGACAAGGCCGGACGTGTCGTCAGCGTAAAGGGGGCGGGCGCACGGGTGCTCGTGGGGTCACTCACACTGTCGGTGCCGCTGCACACGCTGACGCGCACCGCAGCGCCACCACCACCCGCGTATCGCGTGTCGCTGCAAGGCGAAATTCCTGACGCCGAACCGGTGCGGGAGGTCGATGTCCGTGGCATGCGCGTCGACGAGGTCGATGATCGAGTCATGCAAGCGCTCGATGCGGCGGTGCGGGCCGACATGCGCGAACTGCGCATCATTCATGGCAAAGGCACCGGTGCCTTGCGCTCGCGCGTGAGTGAGATGCTGAAGAAAGACACGCGCGTGGCGGGATTCCGACTCGGTGCGTGGAACGAAGGCGGCGATGGCGTGACCGTCGCTGAGCTGAGCTGACGGTGATTCCAGACGACGTCATCGAGCGGGTGCGACACGCGGCAGACGCTGTGCATATCATCGGCGAGTATGTGCCGCTCAAGCGCTCGGGCGGGAGTTATCGCGGGCCGTGTCCGTTCCATCAGGGCACCAAACCCAACTTCTCCGTCACGCCGGACAAGGGCACGTATCACTGCTTCGTGTGCCATGAAAGTGGCGACGTCTTCACGTTCGTGCGCAAGCGGCTCGGACTCGACTGGGTCGGTGCCGTCAAGCTGATTGGCGAGCGCGTCGGCATCGAGGTCATCGACCAGCCCACGCGTGCCCATGCGCCGGATCCGAACGAGCGGAACTGGGAGCTGCTGGCCACTGCCGCCGAGTGGTTTCGTTCGCGACTGGACGATGACAAGGTCGGTCGTGAGGCGCGCGAGTATCTGGAGGGGCGCGGCATCGATGCGGCTGCGCGCGCGCGTTTTGGACTCGGCTTCGCGCCGCGCGATGCGCAGGCCCTCCGGCGCTATCTCAACTCGTTGGGCTTCGATGAAGCGCGGCAGCTCGAGGCCGGGTTGCTGGGTCGCCGCGAACCGACTGACGAGCCCCGCATGCGCTTTCTCGGTCGCATCATGTTTCCCATTCTCGACGAGTTCGGGCATCATGTGGCGTTCGGCGGCCGCGCGATGGGCGATGCGATTCCGAAATACCTGAACAGTCCGGAGTCGGTCGTCTTTCAGAAGCGGCGCACCTTGTACGGACTGTATGCGGCCAAGCAGGCGATGCGACGAGCGGGACGCGTGATTGTCGTTGAGGGCTACCTCGACGCCATCCGGCTGTCACTGGCCGGTGTGGAGGAGGTGGTGGCGCCGCTGGGCACCGCACTGACGGATGAGCAGGCCGAACTCCTGGTACGGTTCGTCAAAGAAGTGTTCTTGCTGTATGACAGCGACGAAGCGGGCCAGAAGGCGACGTTCCGCTCCGGGCTGGAGCTGCTGCGGCACAAGGCGGCGGTGCGCGTGGTCTCACTGCCGTCGGGTGAGGACCCCGATACCTTCGTGCGCTCGCACGGGCGCGCGGGGCTCGAAACGCAGCTCAATCACGCCATCGACCTGTTCGATCGGCAGGTGCAGTTGCTCGAACGTCGCGGGTGGTTTGCCGACCTGCGCCAGAGTCGCCGCGCGATCGACAAACTGTTGCCCACGATTCGGGCGGCGCGCGATCAGCTCACCCGCGATCTGTACGTCGCGCGCTTGGCCGACGTGTCGCGTGTGGACAAGGCGATCATTCTCAGCGAAGCTGACGAACCGCCCGCCACGGCGCGCGGAATGCGCGCCACCCGCGGCGAAGAAGAACAGCCGCCGCCGCCGTCGATGCAGGACGCTCCACCACCGGACATGGCCGAGGCACCCGCGGCGCCGGCGCCGTATGTCAAACGTCCCTGGGTGCCGCGCCGCGGCAAGGCGGCACCACCGGAGTGGCAGGCCACACAGGTGCCGCCACGGCCGCGCCGCGATGAGCCCGTCGAGCGCGCCGTGATTCGCGCGATGCTCGCTGATCGCGATCTCGTGGAGCGTGTCGCAGAGCGCAACGGACCGGATGTATTTCGTGACGAAAACTACGGCGCCATCTTTGCCGCGCTGCTGGAAGCCGGACACGACGATTCGCTGGATCTGATCGCCGAGGCGCTGAGTCCGTCGGCACTGCGCGCCTTGCGCGATCTCACGGAGTCGGTCGATGTGCTGCCGCTGGAAGCGGCGGATGTAACGATGAGCATCGCCCGCTTGGACGCGCGCCGGTTGGAAACGCGCATCAATGAGATCATTGCGGCGATGCGTACGGGCGACGATGACGAGCAGCGGGCGCTCATGCGTGAGCGTCTCGAGTTGGAAGTGGAACTGCGCCGGCTCTTGCCGATCCGCAGCCCACGGGGTAAACCGAAAGCATAGTTGGAACGGCCACCATCTGGAGGACACGTGAATCGCGAGCTGGAAGCGCTGTTGATCGTACAGCAGGACGACGAGATCATTCGTGGCATCGAAGCCCGTCGGGATGCCTTTGCGCCCCGATTGGCGGCGCTGGACAAGGCCAGACAGCGCGCCAATGACGAGGTGACGCGCAACGAGCAGGGACTCGAACGAGAGTTGGATCGACTGCATGCGCTCGAGGCGCGGATGGCGGAGCACCGACTGCGTCACGAAAAGAACGTCGCGGTACTCGATCAGGCGCACAAACTCAAGGAAGCAACGGCCGCCATGGCGCAGGTGGAAACGGCGCGCCGCGTGCTGGCCGATGAGGAGAGTGAGCTGTTGGCACTCACGCGGCGCATCGCGGATTTGCGCGCGGCCGTGAGCGCCGCGCGCGACATGGTGGCCACGCTCGAGAGCGAACAGGCCGAAACGCGCGCGGCGATTCAACACGAGCGTGATACGATCGGTGCCGAGCTGGCGCAGGCGCAGGCCAAGCGGGCGGTATCCGCCGAGGGGGTCAGTCGCGGGCTGCTCTCCAAGTACGATCGCGTCCAACTGCGCCGAAAGTCGGCGGCTCTGTTCGCGTTGCATGCCGACTTCTCCTGCGGATCGTGCGATACCGCTGTCTCGCGACAGCAACGGCCGGCGCTCATGGGCGGCCAGTCGATCGAAGTGTGCGAAGGATGCGGCGTGCTCCTCTACCTGCCCGCAGCGCCCTCGGCCAACTGAATCAGCCGCGCAACGCGTCTGGTAGCGATGTTCAGGCGCTATTCAGGCGGTGTTCAGGCAATGTTGAGGTACGCCTCACGGCTGATTGTCGGCTGACACCGTCTCCACGCGCTGACTAGATTCCGGCGCGTGAACTCGCCGTCGGTGTCCCAAGACCTTTCGAACGCAGAGCCCCCCGCCGTCGCGAGTGGCGGGGTGCTGTCGGGCGGCGGTGCGTCCGCCGCCGGCGTCACGGGCCGCTCCGATACGCGCCGTCCGCCGGCGCGTTGGGTGCTCAGTCGCACCGTCGACGACGACATGGTCGCACAATTGACCCGCGAGCTCCTGCTGCCGGACACCGTCTGCCGCTTGTTGGTTGGCCGCGGCATGTCCGACCCGGACATCGCCAAGCGGTATCTGCGTCCGCGCCTCGAACATCTGCAGCCGCCCTCCACGCTGTACGATCTCCCGCGGGCCGTGGAACGCATCGCCGACGCCATTCGCCGTGGTGAAACGATTTTTGTACACGGCGACTACGACGTCGATGGCATGAGCTCGACGGCGATTCTCACGCGAGTGCTGCGCGGCTGCGGCGCCACGCACGTGGTGCCGTTTGTGCCCAATCGGCTCACCGATGGGTACGACCTGGGCCCCGCCGGTGTGGCCGCTGCGCTTGCGGCCGGTGCGACGCTGCTCATCAGCTGTGACTGCGGCACCTCCGCCATTCAGGCGGTGGCGTCACTCAACGCCGCGCACGTGGACGTGATCATCACCGATCACCACTTGCCAGGCGGACCGCTGCCCGACGCGTACGCCGTCTGCAATCCGCGCCGGCGCGAATCGTCTGCCTCGGATCAGGATCTGGCGGCCGTCGGCGTGGTGTTCAAACTTGCGCTTGCGCTCTGCGACGCGATGGGAGTATCGCCAGCGCTGGCGCATCGACAGCTCGACCTCGTGGCGCTGGCCACTATCGCGGATGTGGCGCCCCTGCGCGGCGAAAATCGCGTCATGGTGCGGTACGGTCTCAAGTTGCTGGCGGAAACAACCCATCCGGGCTTGCGTGCGCTCATCCGTTCGTCGGGGCTGGAAGGGAAGCCACTCACGGCCGGTCGCGTCGGATTCGTGTTGGCGCCGCGACTGAACGCTGCGGGACGCATCGCCGACGCCAAACTCGGACTGCGTCTGCTGCTCGCCGAGCGCGAAGATGAGGCGAACGTCATTGCCCGTGAGCTCGAAGAGCTCAACCGGGCACGTCAGGACCTCGACCGCGCCGTTCTCGATGACGCGATGCGCTTGCTCGACCGGCCCGGCATGGGCGACCGGTACGCGTTTGTCCTGGCACGTGAGGGATGGCACGCGGGCGTGATTGGCATTGTCGCGTCGCGCATTGTCGAGCACACGGCGCGGCCCGCCGTGCTGGTGGCGGTCGATCATGGCGTCGGGAAGGGCTCCGGTCGTTCCATTGCGCCCTTCGACCTGCACGCGGCACTGGGCGCCTGCGCCGGGCATTTTCAGCGCTTTGGCGGTCATCGCGCCGCGGCCGGACTCACGATGGACGCCGCGAACCTGCCCGCGTTCGCCGATCAATTCGATGCCGTGGCGCGTGAGCGCCTGTGCGAGGACGACCTGATTCCTGAACTACGCGTGGATCTGGACGTGTCGCTCGACCACGTCGATGACACGCTCGATAAATTGATGCGGCACTTTGAACCGTTTGGCGTGGGGAACCCCGCCCCGGTGTTTCGCACCACCGGCGCGCGACTGGCCTCGGGTCCGCGAAAGGTGGGTACCGACGGGCTGCGTTTGACGCTCACGGCGGGCCAGGGCAGTCTCGAGGCCATCGGTTGGGGCATGGCATCGCGGGCAGCCACGTTTGACGTGTCGCGCCCGGTGGATCTGGCCTTCCGGATCGAGCGTGACGAGTACCGGGGCGTCTCGCGCCTGCAGCTCAAACTCGCCGACGTGAGGGGGTAAGAACCATGCGGATTGTGGCAGGACGGTGGCGCGGCAGGAAAATCGAAGCGCCAGCAGGAGATCTCGTGCGTCCGACAGGCGATCGGGTGCGGGAATCGTGGATGAGCATCGTGCACAGCGTCCTTCCGGATGCGCGGGTGCTCGACCTGTGCGCGGGCAGCGGGGCGCTGGGTCTGGAAGCGCTGTCCCGTGGCGCCGCCGCCTGCGACTTCGTGGAAATGGCGTTGCCCGCGGTCCGGGTTATCGAGGAGAATCTGGAGCGTCTAGGGGGACACGAGGGGGCCACGATCCACCGCGTCGACGCCGGTAAATTCGTGCAGACCCTCGGCCCGCTCGCGTACGATGTGGCCTTTGCCGACCCGCCGTATGCAGCTGAGACCGTCTGGGAGCTGGTGAATCGGTGGTTGGAGGTCCCTTTCGCTGCGGTCTTCGGTATTGAACATTCCTCGTCGCTGTCTCTGCCTGCTCCCGGCGAAACGCGCCGTTACGGGTCCACCTCGCTCACCTTCTTTCGCGCCGACGACCCGTGACCGTACTGCCTTCCGCCGGTGAGGAGCGCGTGGCGCTCTATGCCGGATCGTTCGATCCCATCACGCACGGGCACGAAGATCTCATCCAGCGAACCTTCGCGTTTGCGGATCGGCTCATCGTCG
>JAGNMU010000260.1 GCA_017991005.1 Gemmatimonadaceae bacterium
GCCAGAATCACGAGATCACAATCGGTCGCCAGCACCTGTTTGTACGCATCGAAGCCGGTGAAGCACTTCTCCGGCGTCACCTTGTACGCCGCGGCAAAACGCGGGTCTTCCGCGACCGTGCGCGCAAAGCCCGTCTGCGCCGACGTGATGCGGTCGGGAAAGAGATCACCCAATGCCATGATCTGCACGTTGTCGCTGGCACGCACCGCATCACGAACGGCGCCAGTTCCGCGCCCTCCGCAGCCAACGAGACCGATGCGAATGGGATCGGCGGTTCGTCGGCCAATGGCGAAGGCCTGACGCGGCGCAGCGAGAGCGGCGAGTGCGAGGCCCGAAGCCTCGACAAACGAACGACGGGATATGGTCACGGAATCCTCACAAGGCGGACACCTGCAAAGGGGCCATCGGAAAGCCACCAGCGGCTTTTCGGGTCCTGCGGATCGGTCGAGTTCCAACTGGATTGCTGTCGCTCGCGGGTGGTGGGGCTAAGCGAGTCGGACGCGGTCATGAATGATCCGCCACGCAGCCACGGTGTGCCATCCTGTCCGGTCACCCACTCGCCGGCGTTGCCGAACAGGTCGTGCAGACCAAGTTGATCAGCACCCATCGTGCCGATCGCGTGTGTGGTGCCGTCCGCGTTGGCGGCATGCCAGGCCACGTCACGCAACGAAGTCGTTTGAGCTGCCGCGAGGTCGGCCGCGCGCTGCCACTGCGCGTCGGTCGCCACGGCGTAGCGATGGCCGGTCTTTTCCGACAGCCACACCGCAAAGCGCATGGCCGCACCGTGCGTGAGTGAAATGGCCGGCCAGCCCCGATGACCAAAGCCGCGGTCTGGCGCGCCGTAGGGCCGCGATGGACGCGCGGCGGCATCCACGCGTGTGCGCTCGTCGCGTGGCACATCCAAACGCAGGTAGAACACGTCGAAGAGTTCCCATGGCACTTCCGTCACGCCAATCAGGAATGACTCCACGCGTACGCGCGTCGGTCCATTGGCACCAGGCACCGTGACCTCACCACCCGGCACCGGCACCAGTTCCCAGCGCAGGCGGAGTCCCGGCAGCGAGTCTACCACCCGCGTTGTTGTTGCGCTCTGCGCGGACGCCGACGATGGCGCGACGGCCGGAACGCCGGCGCTGGCCAACAACAGGCTCACGGCGAACGAGGCGGGGACTCGTAGATTGATCACGATGCGGAAACTGATGCGGAGACGGATGCGCGGGCAGACGTGGGTGCGAGCGACTTTGGTCGCCGTGAACTTGGCTTCGGTTGGACTGCTTGCACAGGGGGCGCCCGAACGCCAGGCCGCCCAGGCGTCGGCGGAGTTCCGCGAGGTGCACATGGGGATGGAGGTGCGCCTCGTGGTGGCCCAGCCCGCGGCGTCGGAGCGCGCTCTGGCCGAACGCGCCGCGCGCGCCGCGTTTGACCGTGTGACCGAGTTGGAGGCGGTGCTGTCCGACTGGCGTCCGACGAGTGAATTGCGGCGTGTGTCGCGGCAGCCGACCGGGGAGTGGGTGTCTGTCAGCCCGACGTTGTGCGCGGTGTTGGCGTTGGCGCTCGAGGTGGCGCGCGCTACCAGCGGACAGTTCGATCCCACTGTTGGGCCGCTCACTGCGCTCTGGCGCGAGGAGCAGCGTACAGGTAAGTCGCTGCCGGATTCGGTGTGGGCGGCGGCGCGTGCGCGGGTCGGTTATCAGTTTGTCGAGCTCGATACGGTGACCTACCGCGTCCGTATGCTGCGCGATTCGATGCGTCTTGATCTTGGCGCGATAGCCAAGGGATGGATTCTCGATGCTGCGCTGGCCGACGTTCGTCGCGTTGGTGTTTCGGCCGCGCTGATTGAAGCAGGTGGAGACATTGCGTTGTTCGGCGCGCCTGTTGGTACAGCCGCGGACTCGCGCGGCTGGCGCGTTGCGGTGCCGGGCGCTGGCCCCGACAGTGTGCTCGTGCTGACGGCGGGTGCGGTCAGCACGTCAGGTCCGGCCATGCAGTGGATACCGCGCCGAGACGGCGCGCGCGAAAGCCATGTGATCGACCCGCGCACGGGACACGGCGCCGTTGATGGCCGCAGCATCACGGTCATCGGCCCGTCAGCGGCCCTCACCGATGCGCTGGCGACGGCGCTGACGCTCGTGCCAGCGCCAGCGATGGCGGCGCTCGCGGCGCGGTATGGTGTGCGAATCGTTAGCGGCGCCGAGCCAACGTCGCGTTGAGCAGCGACTTGATCCGGCACTGGCACGACGTAGCTTTCGAATGCGGGAGGATGACATGGCGCTGACATTGCGTCAGTAGCGTGTGCGCATGACCACCGCTGACGCGTACGAGCTGCCACCCGTGACGACGCCCGTGACGACACCCGATACCACACCTGTCGCCCTGATGACCGCGGAAGAGCTGCTGGTCTACACAATGCCAGACAAGCGTGTGGAACTGGTGCGCGGTCACGTGGTGGTGCGCGAACCTCCCGGCATGCACCACGGCGAATGTGCGGTGCGCGCGGTGGTCGCAATCAGCACATTTCTGAATCACGACCGGGCACTTCGAAGCGCTCCACAGACACGCGGTCGCGTCTTCACGTGCGACACCGGTTTCACACTCGCGCGCAATCCGGACACCGTACGCGGACCCGACGTGGCGTATGTGTCGCGCGCGCGGTGGGCCGGCCCGCTGCCTGAGGGTTACGGAGCCAGCGGGTGACCGGTCACACGTTTCGACGTTCTGCGTCGGGACGGTACGGCGGCGAGCGACGGTGCATTGTGTTGACCGACCTGCGACCGGGTGGCGCGAAGTGCGGAGTGTAGTTACTTTGTAATTACCTATTCTGGAGACATCTATGCGAGCCCGCCTCGTACAAATCGGCAATTCCCGCGGGGTGCGGTTGGCGAAACCGCTCCTCGAGGAAGCCGGCCTGACGGACGAAGTCGAAATACGCGCGCAAGCGGGCGCCGTGATCATTACGTCGGTCCAGTCACCTCGCGCCGGGTGGGCCGAGGCGGCGGCGAAGTATGGCCCGGCGAAGCTGATCGATGCGCCCAGCAATACCAGGTTCGATGACGAGGAGTGGACGTGGTGAGCGAGACGCCAGTCCGGCGGGGCGACGTGTTCCTCGTGACGTTGAACCCGACGCGCGGCCGCGAAATTCGAAAGACCCGACCGTGCGTGGTTGTGTCGCCGGACGAGTTGAACGCGCACATGGGCACGTTCATCGTCGCGCCACTCACCAGCGGCGGTCATCCGTATCCGTTCCGCATCGCGTGCCGGTTTAGCGGCAAGGATGGCCACGTCGTGCTCGATCAGATTCGCACGGTCGACCAAGAACGACTCGGCAAGCGATTAGGCGCACTCACGGCCGCGACGATGACCAAGGTCCTCGGCATCTTACAAGCCATGTTCGCCGCGTAGCCAACAAAACGAGCGCTGCTGCAGACAAAGTGTGACCCGTCGCGCACTCAGCGCACGAAATTCACCGCCCCCGTCATCGACCACGTGCTGGGCGGACTTTCGCAGGTACTCGCGACAAAGTTCTCGACCTTTTTGATGCTCAGTGCCGACGGTCCGCTCATACTGACCAGCCAGCTCAGCCACGGGCTTCGCAGATCCGGCCCGTAGCAGTACACGAGGCCATCGGCCGTGACCAGTTCGAACGGGCGATTGACGCGCCCGGTCGCCGACCCACGCGCGACCACGGCGACACCCGCGCCCAAGATGTCGGGGCCGAGGCTGAGTGCCAGTTGATCGACCGGTCGATACGGATAGTTGGCCAACGTGAGGTAGGCCGTCTCGTTGCCCTGCAGCGGCGACGTTGCCGTCGGCGGCGCCCACACACCGCGCGCCGTATTGGCCACATCGACTTGCATCGTGCCGCAGCGCGGCTCGCCCGATGGGACAGCGGTGGTACGACCGGGATCCTTGAGCTTCCCGTAGAGCTGTTCGCGTACGGTCGGTTCAAACCGGTCCCACGAGCAAATGGCCCGCCGTACGGGATCGGAGTGTCGCCAATTCGCCACGTAGCCATTGTCGACGCGCGAATCGGTGAGTCCAAAATCCAAGCCCATCAGACCAAGCGACTTTGACAAACCGCTGGTGCCGATCTGCTGCCCGGCGGTGACGGTGACCCCCTTCAGCTTTGCCGTACACGATTCGACGGTCTCGATTGACGTGTCATAGCGTTCGCACTCTTTCCATCCCCCGGTGATGGGGATGGCCGAGGACAGTGTGGTGAGGTGGCCAAACCAGCCGCCGATCTGCTTGCAGACTTGGAACTCGGTCGTGTAATCCTGCTTCCCTTGGCGATTGGGCGATCGGACATAGGTGGTGCGACGAATGGCGATGATCTGCATGTCGCTCGGCGCGCGGACGACGGCACCTTCCGTTTCGAGATAAAACCCAACCTGCGGTGTTGGCAGCGTGTGCCCCGGCGCGCCAAGCGAACCGACGACGGTAACGAGTTCGAGATCACGCATCTCAACGGGACTGACTGTGAAGAGCGGTGCCGTCGTGCACGATTCGGCGGCGGGCCCGACAAGGTCGACGCCGTCGCAGGCCGCGATGGTTGCGGCAGCAAGCGCAGTGATCGTTATCGCAATGATCGTTTTCATTCGGCGCTTCTCCGGCCGCGTCGGCGGCACGCATGGTCGATCGTGTAATGCCTTGAGCAAGGTGACGCCGTGGCGGCGGCGGAGCCAGTGCGGGAGAAGAGTTTCCGCCTGCAACCGGTCGCAAAGCTCAGGCGTATGCGGCCCACATCACACTCTGGCGTGACGACGAGAGCCAACAACGTGACGCCAAGGATGATCACCGCGGCGCATATCGAGCAGGCACGCGACAAGATTCTGCTCGGTCGCGTTCGCGCCGGCGTCGTCATCTCGCCCGCAGAGCGACGCTTGATTGCACTCCACGAAGCGGGGCATGCGGTCGTTGGTCTGATTGCCTGCCCGGAAGACCAGTTGCACAAGGTGACCATGCAAGCGCGCGGACGCTCCCTTGGCGCCGCACACTATTCCCCGGAAGCGGACCGGTATCTGTACTCGCGTCACTACCTGGAAGGAGTGATTGCGAAGGCGCTGGGCGGTCGGGCGGCGGAGCTGATCTTCCTGGGCGCGGACTGCGTGACGTCGGGAGCAGGCAGTGATTTGGTGCAGGCCACCAGCGTCGCGCGTCGCATGGTCGGTGAGTTGGGTATGAGCGACCGCGTTGGACTGGTCAGCGCGGATCCGGCGGCGCACGGTGGCGGTGCGCCGAGCGCGCAACTGCAGTCGCGCATCGATGACGCGGTGGCCGATCTCGTGAAGGTGCAGGCCGATCGCGCGGAAGCACTGGTGCGGCAGCATCGCGGCGCCGTGGAAGCGATTGCAACGGCGTTGCTGGAACACGACGTGCTCGACGCCGAGGACGTGATGGCAATTGCGCGTCGACATGGTGCGCTCGGCGAACGGCAGTTGGTGGCGGCTTGACCGACTAGCGCGACAAGCCCCGTCGGCGCGACACAGTGCCAGCGCCACGGATGGCGGCGCTGGCGGCGCGGTTTGGGGTGCGAATTGTTAGCGGAGCCGAGCCAACGCTTCGTCCAGCATCTTGAGCAACGTCTCGCGATCGTAGGTGAACTTGTGGCTCTGGTTGAGCTGCACCAACTCCTGGATGGCCTTGCGGATGGTGACTTCGCCCTGGCGCGCCTCGGGCACAACCATGTAGCGCATCTTCGGATTGGCGTCGAACAGGGCGTGCGCCGCCGCCTGTGCGACATCGCTCGGCACCGGATACGAGGCGTACTGCGCCATCGCCGTGACCATGCCGCGCATTTGCGCCTGGTAGGGCGAGTTGGGATGTGCATCGACCGCGCGCTGGATCTGCGTGACCGTGTTGTCGCCGATCTCCGAGCGATAGTTGCCGGGTTCGATCATGCTGACCTTCACGTCGAACCGCGCCATCTCGACAGATAACGCATCGCTGTATGCCTCGACCGCGTGTTTGCTCATGCTGTACGCGCCCAGCAGCGGACCCGACAGAATGCCCGAGATGGAGCTGATGTTCACCACGCGCCCCTTCGATTCGATCAGCAACGGGGCGAACGCCTTCGTGACACGGAACATGCCAAACACGTTCACATCAAAGAGCGACGTGAGTTCGCGCTCTTCCATCTCGATCAGCGGCGCGGCGGCAGCGACGCCGGCGTTGTTCACCACGCCGTGGAGTCCGCGACCGGCGCGGCGGATCGTCTCAACGGCGGCGGCGATGTCACTCGGCACCGTGACGTCGAGCTTGATGCCCTGCATGTTCGGG
>JAGNMU010000016.1 GCA_017991005.1 Gemmatimonadaceae bacterium
TTGTATAAGAGGCAGCTGATGAAGTTGCCGCCGAGCACGAGCCGAATGGTCTCGTCGCTGTAGCGACGCCGGCCCATCGCCTCCACCAGATCAAACAGACGTTTGGGATGGTTCATACCGTCCACGTGGACTCCGCCGTCCTGCGCGTAGTACGCCCCGTAGCGCTCGAAGTTCGGCTGTGACGTGACAGACAGCGGCACGTTGCCCTTGGGGATCGGCGTGCCGAGTCCGGCCATATCGAGGTCCGAGCCGATGCCAACGTGGTCGGCGCCCACGAGTTTGATGACATAGTCGATGTGATCGACCACATGCTCGACGGTCACGGGCGCCGCGGGACGAATCATGAATCGGATGAACGCGATGCCCATCACGCCGCCGTTGCGCGCTAAGGCTCTGAGCGCGTCATCGCTCTTGCAGCGTGCGTAGTCGGGCATCAGGCCGCGCGCGGCGCCGTGCGTGAACACCACCGGTTTGGTCGCGGCGGCGATCCCGTCAAGCGTGGTACGGTCGGCGCAGTGCGACAGATCCACGGTCATCCCCACGCGCTGCATTTCGGTGACAAGCTGATGACCGAACACCGTCAGTCCGCCATCCCGGTTCTCGAGGAAGCCAGCGCCGATGCGCGTCTGAAAGTTGTAGGTCAACTGCGCCAGACGTTGACCGAGCCGATGGAACGTCGTGACATCCGCGAGCGTGCGGAAGTACTCCGCATTCTGCGCGGTGAGCATGATGCCGATGCGCCCATCGGGTCGCGTGCTGCGAAGGTCGTCCACTCCGTCCACGCGCACGAACCACTCCGGCCGAGACGCGATGAAGCCGTTCCACTCGGCCATGAACCGGAGGTGATTCTCGTAGTTCTCGCCGCCCCGACCAAGCGCCAGTGTCTTGACACCGGAACCGCGGAATCGCGCGAAGTCCGCGTCGGTGAATGACGACGGATCCTGAATCCAGCGGTCGGCACGCGGCGTCCCGTCTTCGCGTTCGTCGGCGAAGGCGAACTGGCAGAGCATGTCCACCACTGGTGATTCCTGCATGAGCCGGATGGTGCGCGCCGAGTACTCATCGGGCGACTGCGCGGCGAGACGGTATCGGCCCTTCAGAAAGGCGGGAGCGGCCGAAGCGGCGAGCGCCGAGGCGCCGGCCAGGCGGAGGAAGTCGCGGCGTTGCATCGCGCGAATGTGCCGCCCGCGTGGGGACGGCACAAGGATGGGGTCGAGCGAGGTGGGCGAGGGCAGTGCGGGACAAGCGGATCAGACACGCTGTCCGAAATGCGATACCGCGGTGCAATTTTCTCGAGCGCTCCCCCCATTCGCTTCGCCCCTGCCCGTGCCCCGCGAGACTGTCGATGTCGCTTGACCTCCGTTACGTCCTCCGTTCACTGTCGCGCGCGAAAGGGTTCGCGATGGCGGTCGTCATCACCCTCGGCCTTGGCATCGGCGCCAACACGGCGATCTTTTCCGCCGTTCGCGGGGTGTTCCTGAAGCCGCTGCCGCACGCCGACGGTGACCGGCTGATGTATCTGCGCCACTACGCGGCCAACCAGGGGCAAACGAACGTCGCGTTCTCCGTACCGGAGATCAACGATTTCCGGGCGCAGTCGCGCACGATGCAGCAGATCGCCGAGTACTCGCCGCTCACCCTCTCGTTGATCGAGTCGGCTGACGCGTCGCAGATCGATGTGGGCCTCGTCACAGGCAACTATCTGAGCGTGATGGGACTGAGGCCGATTCTCGGTCGTGCGTTCACATCGGCTGACGACGGCGCGGGCGCCCCCCCGGTCATTCTGCTGGGACACGCGTACTGGATGACGCATTTCTCCAGCGATCCAAAGATCGTGGGACAGACCATGCGCATCGGTAAACGCACGGTTCAGGTGATCGGCGTACTCGAACCGGCGCCATTCTTTCCCGGCCGCATCGACGCGCTCATGAACATGTCGATCAGTGAACATCACGTGAGCGCGATGATGGTGCAGGGACGCACGCATCGAATGACGGAGATGATCGCGCGACTTGCCCCCGGTTCGACTGTCGAACAGGCGCGGCAGGAGATCGGGATGATCACGCAACGCATGCACACGCAGTATCCGGAGGCCTATGAGAAGACCGCCGGGTACACGGTTGAACTGACCCCGTTCAAAGAGGTGCTGGGACGCGACGCGCAACTGCTGTTGTGGATGCTGATGGGCGTCGCCGCGCTCGTGCTCGTCATCGCGTGCGCAAACGTTGCCAACCTCACGCTCATGCGCGGCGTGCGTCGCGAACACGAGATGACCGTCCGCGCCGCACTCGGCGCGGGGACATCGCGCCTGCGCAAACTGCTGCTGGCGGAGAACCTCGTGCTCGCCGGTGGCGGAGCCCTCTTTGGTCTGCTCGTGGCATTCGCGGGGGTGGGTACGCTCTCACGGTTCATTGCACGCTTTTCTCCGCGTGCCGATGAAATTCAGGTCGATTGGATGGTCCTGGCCTTCACGGCGCTGCTGGCCGTGGTCATCGCCTTTTTGCTGTCATTCGCGCCGCGTGTGGGCAATGAACAGTCGTTGAGCGCCGGTTTGGCCGCGGGCAGCCTCAAGACGAGCGGCAGCGGACGACGCAAGCGGCTACAGCAGGCACTCGTGGTGACGCAGGTGGCCGTGTCGGTGGTGCTCCTGTCGGGCGCGGGACTGCTGGTGCGCTCCATGCAGCAACTCGCGGCTGTCGATCCCGGGCTCAATCCGAAGAACGTGCTCACCATGGAGGTGCCGCTCGACTTCACGGCGGTCACCGACTTCGCTAAGGCCGGTCAGCGCTATGAGGAGATGCAGCGTGCGTTGACCACGCTGCCGGGCGTCGAGCTGGTTGGTCTCGGATCCACCATTCCACTGCGTGCGAGTCAAATCCTTTTGGAGATGAAAGCGGAGGGACGTACCACCGAGGACGGCCCGACACCATCTGCGGAGTATCGTACCGCCGACCCTGGGTACTTTCGCGCCTCCGGCATTCCATTGCTCAAGGGTCGCGAGTTTGCCGCAGGTGACGTGCCAACGTCGGAGAAAGTGGTCATCCTCAACAAGACGCTGGCCGATCGACTCTTCCCCACGTCCGATCCAATTGGTCGTCGCGTGGCGTGGACCGGCGACGTGTTGCGTTTCATCGGAGTCTCGGGAGACTGGCGGACGGTGGTTGGTGTCATGAACAACACCAAAGACGGCGGCCTCGACGCACCACCGCTGCCCGTCGCATTCCTCCCCGTCGCACAGGCGGAGTTCCCGCCGGGTGGACTGGTGATTCGGAGCGCGGTGGATCCCAACGGGCTGTCCACCGCCGCGCGCGCCATCGTCCGATCCATCGCGCCCGATCAGCCCATCGAAAATGTCATGTCGCTCGAAGCGGTGCGCGACGAGAGCGTGGGGCCGCGGCGCCTCAATGCGCTGCTACTCGGCGGATTCGGCATCCTCGCGCTCGTGATCGCCTCGATCGGCATCGCCGCCGTGCTGGCTTTCAATGTGAGTGCACGAACCAACGAGATCGGCATCCGCATGGCACTTGGCGCAGCACCGTCGCGCGTGACCGCCATGATCCTCAAAGAAGGCGGCTTGCTCGTCGGACTCGGCCTCGCAATTGGCGTGGCAGGATCACTCGCGCTGTCGCGGAGCATCGAGGGCCTGCTCTTTGGCGTGACGGCACGCGATCCATTCACGCTGCTCGCCGTGGCCGGCACCATGATCGCCATCGGCCTGGTCGCCTGCTGGGTGCCCGCCGCGCGCGCCAGTCGCATCGATCCAAGCGAAGCGCTGCGCTCGAACTAAGCGCTGTTCAGTCCGAAGCGCAGCGGCAACAGCAACTGCAACAGCACTATCGCAGAGGCGCAGGGGGCGCAGAGGCGTGCTGTCGGCAGGTGCGGAGCCATTCACGCATTCGTGGTGGTGGGGAACTGCACCGGGCTGTCTGGCACGAGCCTCTGCGTCCCCCGCGTCTCTGCGATAAAGCAGTTCGCAGTTCGCAGCAAATCAGGACAAACGCGAGTGAACGGGCATGCCGTCGTCGGTGTGATGATCAACGAGGCGTTGATTGCAGGTAGACCCGACGAACGCGACGTCGAACGCCTCGCTGCAGTCGCTCCTGTCGGCAAGCCGATGCCGCGTTATGAATCCCGCGCCCCGACGGCAACTTTCCCGCATCCAGGAGTTCGCAATGAGTCTCCAGACCATTCAGGCGGCGTATGCCGCCTTCGCCAAGAATGATCCGTCTGTCTTGTTCGGCGCGATGGCGCCCGATATTCAGTGGAACGAAGCCGAGGGCAACCCACTGGCTGACCGCAACCCGTACGTTGGACCGCAGGCGATCGGCGAAGGGGTGTTTGGCCGGTTGCTCGCCGCGATCGACGGCTTCAGCGCCGTTCCGGATCACATCGTCGACGGTGGTCACGAGGTTGTGGCGTGTGGCCGCTATCGCGGCACGATGAAACACAGCGGCGCCAGCCTGGATGCGCCGTTTTGCCACGTCTGGACGTTCAACGGCGACCGCATCGTGTCCTTCCAGCAGTACACGGACACGGAGCAGTGGGCGCGGTTGATGCCGTAGTGCGCGTGTCCCCCTGTCGCCCTTGCCACAAGGCGACAGGGGAACGCAGTTTGGAGTCTATGCTCAGCCTACGATCAGCGGGCTTCGCGCTCGTTTCAACGCTGCTGCTCGCCCCCGAGATTGCGACGGCGCAGCCGCGTCCCGCGTTCGACGGCACGTGGGTGCTTGTCGGTGCAGCGGCGGACCAGCAGCGCACGACGGTCGTGGCTCCAAGCGGAGATGCCGCATTTCGAACGGGAGATATGGGCAGCGGATGGGGCAGCTCGCTCTCATTCTCGCGTCGCGCGGACCGGCTGGTGCTGGAGTATCCGTATTTCGGCGCGTACGACCTGATGGCCCCCGTGCATTTCGAGTTTGCACTCGATGGCCGCGAGGTGATCAACGAGGTCACCGTCGGTCCCGGCGTCACACGGTTTCGAACGCGTGCAGCATGGCGCGGCGATACGTTGGTGATCACGACGCAGCAGGCCGTACCTCCCGAGGTGGGCGGCGCAAATGTCTTCGCCGAAGTGCAGCGTGCGCTGACCCTGCGCGGATCCGACTCACTGCACATCATCACGACACGCGTCGGCGTACGCGGCGCGCCCACGAATACCGTGCTCGCTTCGTTCGCGCGAAAGCGCTGAGCAACCCGAAGGGCGGCCTTGTTAGGGCCGCCGTGGCGGCACGTACGGATCGGCAACGCCAGTGGGCACGTTTGGAAACTGCGCGGCACTCGCCGCGAAGCCCGCGACCAGTCCATCGAACAGACCGATCGCCCACGGATTGACATCCTTCACATCCGAGTCTTCACGCGGATCGGCGCGCAGATTGAACAGCCGCATGAGCGGAGGCTCGGTCACGCGAGGCTCGGGCATGAAGGCATAGTGGAACTTCCAGTCTTTCCATTTCACGGCGCGCACTTGCGATCCCGTAAAGAACAGGAGGCTTTCGCGACCCGAATCGGCGCGCTTGCCCTCGAGAAACGGCAGGATGTTTTGACCATCGATCGGGCGATCGGTCGGCACGATCTCCGGTGCACCCACCGCCGCCGCGATGGTGGGAAAGAGGTCCATCTCACTGACCAGCGCGTTGGACGTGCGTCCGCGCGGAATCCGCCCCGGCCAACGAATCACACAGGGCGTCCGGATCCCGCCCTCCATCACCGTGTTGTAAAATCCTCGCCACGGACCTGATGTCCCGCGCCAGGGCCGCCTCGCCTCCGGTCCGTTGTCCGTACACCAGAGCACGATGGTGTTGCGATCGACGCCGAGCTGCTTGAGCGCAGCCAGGACAAGACCCACGTTGTAGTCGATGTCGGCCATCGCGTCACCCACATCGCCCGCGCCGGTTTTGCCGGCAAAGTCCGGATGCGCCACGGCCGGAAAGTGCGCCTGTGTCATCGGGTAGTACACAAAGAACGGTCGACGCGCCTTCACACTACGGCCCATGAACTCGATGCTCTTCTGCGCCGCCTCGCGATCCACCAGTGCACGTGCCGGCAGATCAAACAGCTTCACGCGCCGCGGCGCTGTTCCGGCGCGTTGCTCCCAGACAAACGAGCTGTCGTTCGGTTTCGGCGCCAGCGATGGATTCGTGACCCAGAGCGCCTCGTTGCTGGTGTTGGGAATCCCGTACCATTCATCGAATCCCTGATCGATCGGCGTCCGGTTCCGGATCCACGTTGCGCCGCCGAGATGCCACTTGCCGAAAAGCGCCGTCTGGTAGCCAACCGACTTGAGCCCTTCGGCGAGCGTGGTCTCCCACAGGGTGATTCCCGTCGGCTGCGCGGCACCCGCCCGCACCGCATAGCGCCCTGTCATGAGCGCCGCGCGCGAAACCGTGCACGAAAACTCCACATTGAAATTGTCGAGTCGAATCCCCTGCGCCGCGATGCTGTCGATGCTCGGCGTCGGGACACCGCGCACTGACCCATACGCTCCGATCTCGCCCCACCCGACGTTGTCGGCAAACATGAGCACGACATTCGGTTTGGCAGCGGTCGAGCGCTGCCCCTCCGCCAGTGTCGTCGGCAACGACGCTGCGAGTGCGAGCAACAGCGAGGGAATACGAAAGGAGCGCCGAATCATCGATGGCCTCACGCGGTCGGTGGTAGACGTCGAACATAGCACCGCCAGTGAACGGCGGCGAACTGGCGCGTGACGACCAGTCGCTGCACACTTCCCGGATGTCCAAATATTCTGCGATCTGGTGCGGCCTGACAGCCGCGCTGCTTGGAGCCTGCGGTGGTGAGCCGCGTGCCGCGACCGATACAGCGGCCACCACCGCCGCAACGCCGGCAGCGCCGGCCCTTGGCGCCGGTGAAGCCATGCTGCCGGTCACCGGCGGCAAGATCTGGTACAAGGTGAGCGGCACGGGCACGGGCACGCCGGTGTTCCTCATTCATGGCGGCCCCGGCATGGGAAGCTTCTATCTCAAGTCGATGGAAGGACTCGGGGTGGATCGACCCGTGGTGAGATATGACCAGCTCGGCGCCGGCAAGTCCGATCGCATGACCGACACGACACTCATGGTCATTCCGCGCTACGTCGAGGAGCTTGATTCACTGCGCCGCACGCTCAAGTACGACAAGATCTTCCTCAATGGCAGTTCGTGGGGCACGATCATCGCGGTCGAGTATTACAAGGCCCACCCCGATCGCGTAGCGGGAATCATCTTCAGCGGCGAAGCCTTCGACATCGCCGCCGCAGAAAAAGAGATCAACAAGGCCGTCGCGCAACTGTCCGACTCGGCTCAGAAGGCGTTCGCCCAGTACAACATCGACAAGAACCTCGAATCACCGGCCTACAAGGCCGCCACCGAAGAGTTCTACGCCAAGAACGTCTTTCGTCATCCGGTCCAGGCAGACGTCGACTCCATGTTTGCCATGATGGGCATGGACCAGTACCGGTATTTTCAGGGCGAAAACGAGACGATGATCGTCGGTGCCTTGAAAGGGTACAGCGCCATGAACATCCTGCCCACCATCACGGTGCCGGTGCTCATGACCACCGGCGAGTTTGACGAGTTGGGGCCCAAGCTCATCGAGCAGCACACCAAACTCATCCCCGGCGCCAAGTACATCATGTACAAAGATGCCGCGCACATCACGCAGTGGGATGCGGCGGAGCTGAGTGTCAAGGACGCGCGCGAGTTTCTCCGGGCCGCAGACAAGAAGTAGCGGCGCATTCGATAGAGGTAACGCTGGGTCAGTCGCGAGGTCGACTACCGATGACGCTGAACTGACCCGTGTCAGGCTGTGTCGCTGGGGCCGCGGCCCGCCCACACCAGCACGAGCAGTACGAGCAGCCAAACGCCGGTGCGGAGTCCCATGGCGCGCACGCTATCAATGGCCGCCGCCCCTCCAGATCGATAAAGGAACACGATGTACGCCAACACCAGCAGATTGACGCCAGCGATGCCGGCGGCGGCCATACGATCGGTGTGGGCACGTCGCCACGCCAAGACGCCCGCACCGATATAGAGAACGCCCATAAGCGTGTTGAACACGACCAGCGGGCGATACACCAGGTACCCTGGATCGCGTCCCGCAAGGACGCTGCCGCCCGCTCCCACGGACGCGAGCCCGAAGAGGATCGCGACCACTGCCACAAACTGCCGGGCGCGCGCCGGAGGTGTGCTTTCGCTGGATTTCATGGGCTCCATTGGCCACAGGTCAGGGTTTGTCGTCGCGGTTCGCATCGTTGCGAGGCGGCGGTCCTCCCGCCATGCCGACGATCAGCTCACCGACCCGCCCCCATCCACCATCAAGGCGTCGCACCACGTGCCCGCGAACGTCGGTCGCCATGACCACGCTCACGTGCTCGATATCGCCAGTACGCTCGTCCCGACGCCGTTGTACGTCGAGCGCATCCAGCGCCCGCTCCACCGACGCGATCGGTCCAGACAAGACGCGATCGTCGGGTCCCAGGTCCCATGCAGCCGCGATCATGTGCAAGTGCTCGGGCGTGTCGCGCCATGGGTCCAGCGTAATGACCACCAGCGGTACGTCCGGGCGCTTGACGGCGACGCGCGCCGCACGAATGTCGTGTACGACCACTGGACACACCGTCGCACAGTGACCAAACGCGAAGGCGAGAATCACCGCGCGCCCGCGAAAATCATCCAGCGAGGTGCGCTGGCCATGCTGGTCAATCAAGACATGAGGCGTCATGTCGATGTCGACGGCGACCGGCGCGCCGGACTGGGAGACCACGACGCGCTGATCCAGTCCGGCAAGGAAGGCGACGTGCGCTCCGGTCTTTATCAGACCGAAGACACACGCGCTCGCCATCAGCGCCAACACGGGCCGCCAGCGCCAGTCGGCAGCAAGACGGCGCATGTCATCACGTAATGCCCGGCCCCATACCGCAGTTAACACCACCAGCATCCCGAGCGGTTCACCGATCAGCACGATCCAGCCACCCGCATCGGGCAACCCGCCGGGCATCGAACCAAAACATACTGCCCGTGTCCGGAGCAACCACTCCGGCTCACTCGCACCAGCCGGCCAAAGCGCCAATGCCCACCACGCGGCCGTGATCACCACGATCGACAGTAGCGCCAGCGACGCGACGCCCGGCCGGGGCGGCCATCGGCTGATCATCCGATCTTCCACAGGAACGTGAGCAGTTTCCAGTTCGCGAAGTAATACAGCACGAAGGCCGCCAGAAACACCCCAACCAACGCGAGCGTACCCGGGGTTGCGCCAAAGATCCCCCGTGATGGCGCATGGAGCGCCTCATTCAACTCATCGACGTTGGCCGCGTGCACAGGCGGGTTGGTAAGCCCCGGCGGAATACCGGGAATGTCCTTTCCATGCGGGATGTCAGTAATTGGTGTTCCGAAGAACACCGAGACCACCGCGATGGCGATGAACATCAGCGCACCTGTCACGGCGATAATGCCGCCGATGCCCATCATGGCGAGGAAGAGGTCGACGGCAGGATTGAACTGCACGTCGTACGCCGACTGCGAGAATGAGATATCCCAGTGGCGACGCGGCACGCCGAAACTCCCCGCGAACGTCATACCCATCACCAGAAAGAGCAGGCCGCCGGCAAACAAGTACGGCTGTATCTTGGCCAGTTTCCAAAACGCCACTTTCCGACGGAAGATCAAGGGCAGCAAGTAGTACGTCGCGCCCATGAACGCCAGCGCCGTCCCGCTCACCACCGTCGAGTGAAAGTGACCCGGAATACGCATCGTATTGTGCGCGATGATGTTGATCTGCTCGGTGCCCAGTGTCACGCCGGTGATACCACCGACAAATCCGAACACGACCACCGACAACACCAGCGACGAGAAGCCCGGATCACCCCACGGAGCGTGACGCAACCACCCGAACAGGCCGTCGGTGTACCCGCGCAACCGCATGCCGAGTTCCATGCCGGCCGGCACCGTAAATCCATGCACCATCGACGCCAATACAGCCATGTACATGAAGTACGACGTGTTCACGATTTTCCACGCAGAACTGAATCCCGGGTCGACCAACAAGTGGTGCGCCGACGCCATCGAAATGAACATGATGTAGAGCACGAAGGCCGATCGGCTGACCTTTTCGTTTAACACAACCGAGCCGACGGTCAGACCACCCAGCATGTACCAGATCGCCACCATGGCCGCGACGTTGATCTGCTGCGACGAGTGCCCCAGTGCCCACCACAGCAACCGATACATCTGCGGATCGATCTCTTTGATCAGCCCGACCGACCACAAAAAGGTCGGGATGTACACCATGGCACCATGGACCAGTGTAATGACGGCAATGATGGCCGCCGTCACGGCACCATAGACGACCAGCGGTACCGACCCTTCATACGTCCTTTCGCGCTTGGCAATCACCAGCGTCGCGAAGAACTGGCACGTCACCAACAGCGCGCCCACGGCAAAGAAGATCACACCCAAGTAGAACAGGGGGTGGGCCTTGAGCGGCGGGTATGACGTGAAGAGGACATCCGCTCGTCCGCTCCATTGCGCCCATTCCACGATGAGCGTACCGAGCAACATCAATCCAAAATTGAACCAACCAAATCGCGGAGCCGCAGGGCGCGCATTGAGCAACACGGTGCTCGCAAACCACAGCACCGCCATCTCGAAGTAGATGATGAAGAAGATCAGCATGTTCATGCCGTGCACGCCCAGCAGCCGGTAGTACCACGTGGCTGGAAGCAGGTGCACTGCCTGCCAGCGCGTCAGCACCAGCAGCAACGCGGCGATGGTCCCGACCAGCAGCGACACAATGGCCACCACCGCATTCCACTTGACCAGTCGCTCCGCCGAGAGGTGAATCGTGCGGCCGGTCGCGGGACAGGTGCGCGAGGCCGACAGGGCGGGTGCGCTCATCGCTGATCTCCCGATTTGACGGCCGCGCGGCCGTTGTCAGCCACCGTCTTGCCATTCGCGTCCACCACGATCACCCGACCCACCATCGTGTGATGACCGATGCCGCAGAACTCGTTGCAGATGATGCGGAAATCGCCCGAGGCCGTCGGCGTTACGCGCAACGCGTAGTCGTAGCCGGGAATGATCTGGAAGTTGACGTTGACGGGGAACAGCGAGAAGCCATGGTTCACGTCCAGCGAGGAAATGTGGAGCATGTACTCCTTGCCCTGCTCCAGTTGGAGAATCGGAAACCACTGGTAGGTGAGCCCCACGAGATACAGATCCGATCCGGGAGGCGCTTGCACGATCGGCACGCCGCGATCCTCGCCGACTTTGTATTGGGTGGCGAACGCCATCGTCCGGGCGTAAAAGGCTTTGGGGTCGACCTTGCGACGAACGCCCGACGGGTTCTGTCCACCGCGGAAGTGCCACAGTGGCATCATCGCGAAGAGCACCATGCACCAGGTGAACGCAATGGCCACCCATACCTTTTCCGCCTTGTGCGCAGGCTTCCACCACACGCCCTGCACCGGTTCCAGCCCGGTATGCACCTTGGTCAGCATCGCATCCTCATCAGGGGAGTGTGGCCTGTGGCATGGAGGTGATCTCCCAGAGACCCCAGCCCGTGTAGACCACGAGCATGATCACCATGCCGACGGCAAGGAGCAGAAACACATTGTCGAAGAGGCGTTGCCCGAGCGGCGGGCGCTCGGGTTCGTCGGGTGGAGCTTGCTCATGCGGCATGCAAGTCCTCGGCAGTGGGGGGGGCGTCGCGCGGGTGCCACGAAATCTTTAACTTGTTAACATCATGATCATGGGATAATATCCCTTCACCGTCAATATGCACTTTTTCAAACGATCGCTTCGACGCCTCCTCTCCGGAATCGAGGCCGCCTTCACCCGAATTTTCGGGTGGCAATGGAATCCCGTCCATCAAGCCGGCACCGTGTCGGTGCTGATGCTGCTCGTGTTGCTGATCACCGGCCTGTACCTAGTGCTCTTCTATCGAGTCGGAGCGCCGGCCAGCTCCGTAGCCCGCATCGCCGCCGACCCCTGGCTCGGCGCGTGGCTTCGCACGCTCCATCGCTACGCGACGGATGTGTTCCTGATTGCGGCGTTGTTCCACGGCCTGCGCATGCTGGCGCAGGATCGCAGTTGGGGACCCCGAACACTTGCCTGGTTGTCGGGCGTGTTTCTGTTCGGAGCTGGCCTCGTGCTCGCGTGGACGGGTTATGTCATGGTCTGGGACACTTTCGGCGAGCGCCTCGCACGAGAGGGCGGTCGGTTGCTCGATGTCCTACCGGTTTTTTCCGAGCCGCTCAGTCGCATCTTCGCCGGCGATGGACCCGTGCCGAGCGCGTTCTTCTTCGTCAACCTGTTCATTCACATTGCTCTACCCTTGGGCTTAGGTGTTGGACTGTGGCTGCACGTCTCGCGCTTGGCCCGCCCCGTCCTGCTTCCGCCCAAGCCCCTCGCGTGGGGCATGGTCGCACTCTTGACGTTGGCGTCCATCATCGTTCCGGCGCCGCTGGGTCCCGCCGCCGATCCGCTGCGCCTCGCGCTTGACACGCCCACTGACCTAATCGTCGCCTGGTGGCTTCCGATCTCCGAGCGCATGTCGCCCGCGATGGCTTGGGCGCTGGGAATTGTTGCCGCTGTGCTGGTGCTGCTGGTGCCACAATTGACGCTCCGACCGCGCGTTGCGAGCTGGACGCCCAGTACCGTCGACCCGCGCTTGTGCACGGGATGCAATCAGTGTCCGCAGGACTGCCCGTGGCAGGCCATTACGATGGTCGCGCGCGACGATGATCGCCCAAGCCTCGTGGCGCTCGTCGATCCATTACTCTGCGTCAGCTGCGGCATATGCGCCGGGTCGTGCGCGCCGATGGGCGTCGGGCCCGCTGGCCGAAGCGGGCGCGACCAACTGAGTGAACTGCGTGAAACGGTATTTCCGACATTCGCAGCCAAGGCGGCGCGGCCCATCGTCGCCATCACCTGTGCGCAAGGGCCTGCCGCGCATCGTGACGCGCTGCGTCAGCGCGGCGCATATGTGCACAGCGCCTCATGTGTCGGCAATTTGCATTCCTCAGTCATCGAACTGTTTGTACGCAACGGCGCGCCGGGTGTCATCGTCTTCGGATGCCCGCCTCGCGATTGCGTTGGGCGCGAAGGTCCAAAATGGTTGCACGAACGCCTCTTCAACGATCGCGAGGCCGAATTGCAACCGCGTGTCGATCGGGCCCGCGTGCGCATCGCCACCCTGGCGCCCGGTGATTTGTCTGGCACCGTTGCGGCGTTCAGGCAGTTCCAACACGATCTCTCCACGCTTCATCCACTGGAGCCCGAACAGGACCTCGACATCGACCGTCTCTGTGAGCCGGTCTCGCTCGAGGACGCCACGTCATGAGCGCACGGCGTCTCGTGACATCCGGTGTGGCGAGCATTGGTGGCCTCGCACTCTTGGCCGCTCTCTCGGCGACAACGGTTCCCTATCACGCGCGCGAAGCGGCCCGCCTGCGACTGTCGTGGAGCGCCCGACCAGAGCGCATCGAGGTGTGCCGGACACTTTCAGACGAGGAGATGGCGCGTGTCGCGGAACATATGCGGCAGCGCATGTCGTGTGTCGGCGAGTTCGCCTCCTATACCCTGCGCATCGATGTGGACGGAACGCTGATCGATGAATCCGTGATTCGCGGCGCGGGCCTGCGCCACGATCGACCATTGTACCTGCTGCGCGACTATTCGGTGCCGCCGGGAACACATCGGTTTCGCATGTCGCTTACGCGACGCGAGGCCCTCAACACGGATTCCGTTTCAGCGTCGTCCACGGTAGGCGCGGGTCTGGATACCGGCCGTTACGCCGGTCGTGCGCAGCGGGAAGTCAGCGAACGCTCGCGGCGTACACGTGCCGCGATTCCGCCCCGGCTGTCGCTGGATACGATCGTGGCGCTCGCACCCCGCGGGGTCGCCCTCGTCACGTTCAACGTCGAGGGCCGCATGCTTCAACTGCGATCGGAGACGCCCGGCAAGTGACCCTGCATGCGGACGTCCGCGTCCGGCGCTGGCTGCTGATATCGGCAGTGGCGGTCGTGCTGGCCGTGGCGATCGGCGGCATCACCCGGCTCACCGAAAGCGGACTCTCCATCACCGAGTGGAAGCCGGTCTCCGGCATTCTGCCGCCGATGTCTGACGCGGACTGGCGCGAGGCGTACGCCAGCTACCTCACGATCCCCGAGGCGTTGACGGTTCACCAGGGCATCACACTTGGGCAGTTTCAGTCGCTGTATTGGTGGGAGTGGGTCCACCGATTGTTGGCCCGGCTGGTCGGACTGGTGCTGGCGGTGCCGTACTTCTGGTTGCTGGTGCGCGGCCAGATTCGTTCGACACATCGGGCGCGTCTGCTGCTGCTCCCGATTCTCGCGGCCGCGCAGGGCGTGCTTGGCTGGTACATGGTGAAGAGCGGGCTCGAGGTCCGGACCGATGTCAGTCCGTATCGACTGACCGCGCACCTGGGCATAGCCCTGATCATCTACATGGTCTGCGTGTGGACCGCTTTGGATCTCGGTGCGCGACCAGCCGCCCACGCGCCGGCACCGCGCACGTTGCGTCGAGCAATCGTGCTCGGCGTGGTGCTGACGATCGTCACCGTGCTGTCAGGTGGATTTGTTGCCGGTCTTGATGCCGGCAAGATCTTCAACACGTTCCCTTTGATGGGCGGACACGTCGTACCGCCCGGCTATCTCGTGCCGCAAACAGGCTGGCGCAATGCCTTCGAGAATCCGACAGCCGCGCAGTTCCATCATCGCGTCCTCGCCCTCTCCACCGCCGCGCTGCTGCTTGCCCTCACGTTTGCCGCTCGACGCGCGGCCGTGTCACCGCGATTGCTGCAGGCAACCAACGCCGCCGGACTCACCGTCGTGCTGCAACTCACGTTGGGCATCACCACGCTCCTGCTGGGGGTGCCCGTTGTCATGGGCGTTTTGCATCAGGTCACGGCACTTGCAGTCCTGACCGCCATGCTGGTGGCCAAGCACCGCACCTGACATGGTCATCCAATGCCATCGGTCGGCGGCGCCGTGGCGTGCTGGCGCGGGTGCATCACAAGCATGGCCAGGGTGGTCTCGTGAAAGAACTTGGCATGTCCAGCCGCGAGGTCCCTCCAATGCTCGTGAGCAGGGCACGGGGCAAGATCCGTGCAGGCCACTTTCCCGAGCAGACACCGACGCCCCTCGCCGACCGAATCGAAACCCCGAACGACGTCGGCCAAAGTGATTTGCTCCGGCGCGCGACCCAATCGAAAGCCGCCAGCCTTTCCACGCAGCGAAATCAGCAGACCGTCTCGTGCCAACTGGTGCAGAACCTTGGAGAGATAGTTCTGCGAAATCGACAACTCGGTGGCCAACTCGCTGGCTTTCAGAGGGCCCCTGTCTCGATGCTCGGTCAGGTATACGGCCGTTCGGAGCGCGTACTCGGCGGTCTGGTTTAGCATGGCCTACGGGAATTGTCGGATGAAGAGCGGGAACGCGCTTCGCATGAATTAACTTGACCTCTGACACAATCGTCAGGCAACAAGAGAGATAGAGCGCTTTCCGCGCTTTCGGTGTCGGCGCCACGCCGGAACTTAAATCGGTATGAGGACGTGGACGTGGTAAGAAACTCACTTGCAGTGCATACACGGCGTTGGCTGCTCGCCGCTCTTTCGATCGCGATCGCGACCGGTACATCCGCGTGCACATCGGAGACGAGCGCCGGCGACCCACTCGCGGATCGCCCCAGCGGGGCGATGCCAGTGGAGACGTTGACGGTCGTGTCCGCTCCCGCCGTCCCGCCGGCCATCACACGCAAGACGCCAGCCAAGGTCATCATCAACCTTGAGACACGCGAAGTCCGGAAACGGCTCGCCGACGGCGTCGAATACACATTCTGGACGTTTGCAGGAACGGTGCCGGGACCGTTGCTCCGCGTGCGATCGGGTGACGAGGTGGAGTTCCACCTGAACAACCACCCCAGTAGCAAGATGCCGCACAACATTGATTTGCACGCCGTGACGGGTCCGGGCGGCGGTGCAGCGTCGTCGCTCACGGCGCCGGGGCACAGTTCACAGTTCACGTTCGCAGCACTCAATCCTGGCCTCTACGTCTATCATTGCGCCACGGCGCCCGTGGGCATGCACATCGCCAACGGGATGTACGGATTGATTCTTGTTGAGCCGAAGGAAGGGTTGTCGCCAGTGGATCGCGAGTTCTACGTCTTCCAGAGCGAGTTCTACACGACGGGTCGGCACGGGGAGACGGGCCTTCAGCCGTTCGATATGCAGAAGGCCATTCACGAGGATCCGGAGTACGTGGTGTTCAACGGATCCGTGGGTGCGCTGGTGGGCGACAATGCGCTCAAGGCAAAGGTCGGCGAAAACGTCCGCATGTTTGTCGGCAACGGCGGGCCCAACCTCGTATCGAGCTTCCACGTCATCGGCGAGATCTTCGACAACGTGCACACCGAAGGTGGCACGTTGGCCAATCAGCACAACGTGCAGACCACGCTGGTGCCGGCGGGCGGATCAGCCATTGTGGACATGAAGCTCGACGTGCCCGGCACATTCATCATCGTCGATCACTCGATCTTTCGCGCCTTCAACAAGGGCGCGCTCGGCATGCTCGCGGTAGAAGGCGCGGAAAACAAGACCATATACTCGGGCAAGCAGAATGATGTGGTGTATCTGCCCGAAGGCGGCGGCATCCAGTCCATTGCGCCCGATACGGCGATGTCGGTGGAGCGTGAGTTACCGCGTGGCCAGTTGCTCGCGCGAGGCGCCCAGGTGTTCGCCGCGAACTGTGCGGCCTGTCATCAACTCGCTGGTCAAGGCATCGCCGGCGCATTTCCGCCCCTCGCTGCCAGTGATTATCTGATGGCCAACAAGGAGCGCGCGATCGGCATCGTGTTGAACGGACTCAATGGTGCGGTAACCGTGAACGGTGCGTCGTACAACGGAGTGATGCCGGCAGTACAGCTCTCCAACACCGACGTGGCGGCGGTACTCTCCTACGTACGCACCTCGTTCGGTAACAAGGCGACGGACCTGGTGACGCTCGACGACGTGAAGAAGGTCCGCGCAGCCTCGGCAGCCAAACACTAAGCCCTGCCGGATGCCCAGAACAAACACCCCGCGCGCGATTCTGCTCCTGGCCGCGCTTCTCGGAGCGATGGCCTCCGTCGTTCGGGCGCAACGCGCGACGGGGGCCCTGTACCAACACATTGCCGCGGGACGTTACCGCCCGATCTTTGCGGCGGGGGTTTCCGACAGCGGTGTGGCGGTTCGCACGTTTCTGCTGGCCACGCTCCCGGTGACGAATGCGGATTACCTACGATTCGTCACAGCGAATCCGGAATGGAAACGCTCCAAAGTTGCGCGCGTGGCGGCGGACTCATCGTACTTGCGCCATTGGTCCGGCGATGAGACGCTGGGGCCAACGGCTCCGCCAACCGCTCCTGTCGTGAATGTGTCCTGGTTCGCGGCTAGCGCGTACGCGCGCGCGGCCGGCGGGCGATTGCCATCGACCGCCGAGTGGGAACTCGCAGCCAGCCGCTTTCGTCGCACGTTTGCCAATGCCGATGTGCTGAGTGCACGGGTGCTTGCGTGGAACGGTGGCGCCACGCCACGCACGCAGCCGGCGGTGGGTCTCGGCATCGTGAGCGACGACGGGGTCGGCGACCTGCACGGTTTGGTCTGGGAGTGGGTCGACGACTTCAACGCGGTCGTCACCAGCGGTGAATCGCGAGGTGACAGCGGCCCCGATGCGGGGCTCTTCTGCGCCGGCGGAGCGGCGCTGTCGGCCGATCCCTCCAACTACGCGTCGTTCATGCGTTATGCGCTCCGGGGGAGCCTGCGCGGTTCGTACTCGCTGTCCACCCTCGGATTTCGCGTTGCGCGCGATATCGATGCGGCCACGACCAAACGAAGGCCTCGATGACCTCGCTCGTGAAACGCTGCCTGCCGCTGATGACACTGCTGATGCTGCCTGCCCTCATCGCGGCGCCGACACGATCCGCTGCACAAACGCCTCCCGGCCCGGCGGCGCCCGCTTCGCTTCCCGCCGCGTCGTTGTACATGCTTCGCGCGTCATGGACGTCGCATCAAGGACGCACGATCGATCTGTTGAGCCTGCGCGGGGAGGTCGTCGTGCTCGCGATGGCGTATACGTCGTGCACGATGACGTGCCCGTTGATCACCCGTGAAATGCTTGCGGTGCAGAAAGCTCTGCCGCCCGATCTTCGCGCCAACGTGCGCTTCGTGCTGGCGTCGTTTGATCCCGCGCGTGACTCGGTGGCTGTGCTTCGCGCGCACGCCGACAAGATGGCGCTCGACGCTCGCTGGCTGGTGCTGCGCGCGCCGGCGGCCGACGTTCGGCAGTTGGCCGTCCTGCTCGGCGTACGCTACCGGCAGCTGCCAAATGGCGATTTCGATCACTCCAACATCATCAGTGTGCTCGACGGCGATGGCGTACTGCGATTTCAGTCGCCCCAGATCCCGGCCGATCGCCCTGCACTGGTTCGTGCCGTTACCGCCGCCGCCCGTTCGTCCAAGCGCTGACGTCGCGGTTGCGCGCGGCGGTGCTCGCAGACTCCGTGGCCCGCGGCACTCAACGGCGTCGTGCGTTTGTGGGTGCGCCTTCCCTGGTGTACTGCTGACCAACGTTGACATGGAAAATCGAACCCCTGTGTCCTGAGACGGTGAACTCGACATGATCGGATCGCTGGTCCTGGTATCGGGTGCCGTTGTGGCGCTTGCACCGACTGACTTGTTGGCGCTCCGCACCGCGCGCACGGGAGCGGCGCTCCCGGCATCGTGGGTCGTGCGACCGGTGCGCGGCCAACGCGCACCGATGTCACTCATCATGGATTCCGCTGGCGAAGGATTTGTACGTCTGTCCGGCACCGGGACGGCCGGCTGGTTTGTTCATCGCCCCGCGACACCGCTTGCCGCGTCCGCCACGACTGCGGTTCAGCCGCTGGCGTTCTCATGGCGCGTGAGGACCGCACCAGTCGGCGCCGACTTGCGATCAGCCAAAACGGATGATGCCACCTTGCGACTCTTCGTCGTGTTCGAGTCGCGTGAGCGCTTCAAGCGAACGCCTCGTACGCTGTTCTATTCCATTGGGTCGATTGAGCCACGCACATATGAACGCGCCAGCTTTCAGTCACGTCCCTCGTGAACGTGAGCACGCCCTGATTTCCGAGTCCACCGCCGCTGCCAGTACCTCCCGTTGGGATGTTGCCCGACGACGCGAGCTGACCGTCTGAGCCTCGACGAAAGGCAAGCACCCGGTTGCCAGTGGACTGATTGCCGAGCGTGTAGACCGCTCCTGCGCTTTCGGCTCCTCGATCATCGTCGTCATCGCGCTCGTCGCGATCATCCCACTCGTCGCGCGAAAAAACGGGCGCCACGTTCTGGGGAGCAGCCGGATGGAGGGTGTCGCTGCTACACGCGGGAAGCGCCAGCAGTGCGGCCGTGAAGGCGAGGTACGTTCTCATGAGAGAGACCCTGGTGAAGGTGGACGTCGCGTCGCGAGTGCGACCGACGACGCCGACCTGTGCAAGGTCCAATCCGTTTGCACACCGCGTCCATGTCGAGTAGGCAAGTGCCGCGCTGCAAATCCGTTGGCGCTCTCGTGGGGCGCCGGCGCGGGCCTCCATCGACGTTTATCGAAACCTTCGAATCACCATCTGGAACGTCGATTGGACGCGGGCGCCTGAAACGACGCATCGATGCACGCCCACGCTCAACGCGGGGTCATGCCTATCGCAGAAACGACACCCCTTCCATTTCTCTCGCCACGGCAGCAGGCGGCGTGATGCCGAGGTGTTGGAGAATCGAGGGAGCGATATCGACAATGGCGAGCGAACCGCCGGCAAACCGGGCATCGAGGTGTGCGCGGTTGGTGACCACCCACGTGGTTCGCTCGCGCACCGACTGCCCGCCGTGCCCCTTGCCCGTGCGTGCATCACGCCCGTGATCAGTGGTCACGACGATCATCCAGTCCTCGCCCAGCGCCTGGCGCCGCTTGACCGCGTCCCAGATGCGACCCACGCGTGCATCGGCTTGCCGGACCGCTTCGTAGAATGCATCGCTGTCGCCGTGCGCGTGACCCGCGTCATCCGTATGCTGAAGGTACACCCAGCTCAGGTCGGGTCCTGCGCTGGCGATGTACGACGCAGCGTCCATCGTCACACGATCGTCGATCGCCATGATATATCGCGACGCAGGATCGTGGGGAAAGGCCACCGTGTCCCGCTCAAAGCCGTCCACCGCGTGATCAATGCGAAACGCGCCGGCGTCTGGGCGCCCCTCACCCACCAGCACCGTGCGGTTGTCGAGCCACGTGGAGAACAACGCCGTCTTCAATGATGAATCCGCCGATTCGACGATGCGGAAGAGATTCCAGTAGGCGTAGTTGGGAGACTGGTTGCTGTTGCCGCGCACGTTGTGCTTGTTGGCCCACGTCCCCGTCAACAGGCTCATATAGCCCGGCGCCGAAATGGTCGGTGTCTCGGTCCGACCACCCAGCTCGCCACCGACGTGCGCACGTGTGTAGCCGCCAACCGCAGCGATCTCGTCGAGCGCGGGTGTCGGCACACGCTCGATGACATCCGCAGGGATTCCGTCCAGCAGAATGAATACCGCTTTGCGTGGTGGCTCCGCGGTCCTGGCAAACGGCACCCGGCAGGCCGATGCCACGCCGAGGACGACAACGAGACAGACGAGTACGCGCATGGGATGATGCTAGCGCGCAGCGGGCGCCTCGGCGACTCCCGTTGCGAGCTCGTGACGGACGTGCGCGCCTGGTACTCGGCGTTCGCCGCGGGAGTGGATGCCGGCGGCGGATACCGGCGGCGAATTCCGGCGACGCCGGCTCGTCAGAACACCCGGATCGGCACGAGCTGGGGCAGGTCGACCACACGTTTGGTGCGGCGATCACGCTGTGCCTCCTGCACGACCACCGTCGCCTGTTCAACGCCGGTCCGCGTCAGCAGTAGCTCCGCCAGTGCCAGCACCGTGGCATTTGTGGCCCGAATGGAGCCGTGCGACACGGCCTTCCCGATTGTTGCGGGCGCGTTGGTGCCGTGAATGCTGCGCGGCAGATCGTACACCAGTTGCGCGCGCCCCAGCGGATTGTCGGGATCACCGGGCAGGCTGTTCTTCTCGTCCTTTGCCCACGACTCGTCGGTGGGTGGAATCCACTCGGGGTTGAGCACGACCTGACTGATACGCCACTCACCGGTGCGCGTGGGCCATTCTTTCGACCCGACGGCGATGGCGTGCTGCGCGAGTGTGTCAGACCGCGCATCCAGGATGCGAACCCGCCGAGCCTGGATGTCCACTTCCACGCGAATATCCAACGTATCGCGGGCCGCGAGGTCATCGACGGTGGGCTGCAGCGTGCGCAGCCGTGACAGTCGAGCATCGCGCAACGCGGAATCGGCAGCCGCGCTCGCGCGTGCCGTATCAACCGCCACGGCCGTGGAGTCACGCGTGGCGACGGCGGCCGAGCGCTCCGTATCGGTCGTGGTACACGCACCGCAGGCGAGCACAGCCAGCAAACACTGCACAACTACACGATCAGAACGCATCGGCAGACTCAGACAAGGGGGAATGGACAGACGTCAGTGCGATACCCGTTGTCAGTCCCCGCGGTCCATCAGCTCGTCGCGATTCGCGCTGTAATGTCGGTGTACGCGTCCACGATCAACGCCTCCAGCGCTGCGTGGTCGACCGGTGCGTCGGGCCGAATCTTTACGTGACGCATGTGTTTGCCAGTGCCCACCAGCAGCGACGCGGGGTCGCGCAGCGCCGATCCGTGAAAGAACCCGACGTTCACGTGCGTCGTGAAGATGTTGACGTAGGCAAACGGCGCGGCATCCACACACACGACGGGGCAACCGTCATGGACGAGTTCGCGCACATCGGGTCCTGCTGCGCGCATGCGTGCAAACCACCGCTCCGCGATCGTGCTGAGTTCGCCCGATCGTGCGGCAAACCATGTTGCGACGTCAGGGCTGTTCGTGAGCCCCTGAGAGAACCGCAGCAAGGGCGTCACCGGCGCCTCCGTAAGGTTGTGAATTGCGTGTTTCCCAGCGAGTCATCGTCTGTCACCGGCTCTCACAGCGCCTGAGGCGAGCGTGATCGCGACCACAGGACCATCAGCAGCAGCACCAGCCAGACGCCGCTCCGCAGGACCATCGCGCGCACACTGTCAATCGCGATGGCACCTCCTGAGCGATACAGGATCATGACGTACGCCAACACCAGCAGATTCGCGACAACGATGCCCGCCGTGGCGAGGTGAGCCGGACGCGTTCGTCGCCACAACAAAACGCCCACGCCAATGTAGAGCGCGCCCATGAGCGTGTTGAACATCACCAATGGGCGATAGACCACATACCCTGGATCGCGTCCGGCAAGCACGCCACCACCGGCGCCCAGCGATGCGATACCAAAGAGGATCGCCACCGCCGCTGCAATCCGGCGGACTCGCGCGCTCGATAGACGCTCGCTCGTCATCACGAATACCATGGCACGCTCCTGCAGGTTGCAACCACCTGTCTCATCTATACGGTCGGACGCGCCCATAAGTTATCCGGATCCCTTCACGATCGCATTCCGATTCAGGCGGACCCATGTACGAAGATGGTGGTTATCTGGCGCACAATCCGACGTGGCACACGGAGAATTCCGCATGGAAGGCTCAGCAAGTCGCGAAGATTCTTGTGAAGAACAAGCTGTCACCGTCCACCATTCACGAAGTGGGATGCGGCGCGGGCGAGGTACTCCTGTCGCTGCTGCAATTGTTTCCGACGGCCCGCGGCACCGGGTTTGACGTCTCCCCGCAAGCCATTGCGTTGTGCAGATCCAAGACGACGGACCGGGCCAGCTTTGAACTCGGCGATCTGCTGCAGATGCACACGCGAGCAGAACTGCTGCTCGTCATCGATGTCATCGAGCATGTCGAAGACTACATCGGCTTCTCGCGCGCACTGAGCGACCGCGCCGAGTACGTGGTGTTTCACATTCCGCTCGACCTCAGTGCGCAGGCACTGCTGCGCGGCTACACCTTCTCCAAGGCGCGCAAAGAGATCGGCCATCTGCACTATTTCACCAAGGATACGGCGCTCGATACCGTGCGCGACGCCGGATACGATGTGATCGACTGGGCGTATACCTACACGCAGTCCGAGTCACCAGGACGATCACTGCGCGTGCGACTGGCCGACATTCCCCGGCGCCTGACCCGCCTGTTCGCGGAAGATCTCGCCATTCGCGCGCTGGGCGGATGTTCGGTCGTGGTGCTCTGCCGCAAGTCGGCCCCAGCGCCGCGTTAGGTCGTGGTCTACTTCCAGCGCAGCGGCGTCTGCACCAGCTGCGCGACGGCACAGGCGTCGATACGGGCAGGTCGATATCGCCACGCCGTGACCGCGAACCCAACGGCGTCCGTGGGAAAGCCACGGGGCGTGATCAGCAGCTTGAGCGTACCGGGAACGGGCACCCCAAGCGAGTCGACGACAAACTGCGCCAGCGCGAAGTCTGGCGGATGCGGCGTGGTGCCACGCTGCGTCGCGTCCGGTCGGATCCGCGTACTGTCCGTCCCGAGGTAGACCGCCGGCTGCTGCACCTGAAAGTCGAAATGCGGCCGACCGGCATACGGCGACGGCGGCGGACACGGCGTCGCTGGTCGCTGCGGTGGCTGCAGCAGCGTGACGGTCAGAACGAGTGCCGCGATGAACATGGAAATCTCCGGGTGATTGGCACGGTTGCGAATGGGCTACGTGG
>JAGNMU010000261.1 GCA_017991005.1 Gemmatimonadaceae bacterium
ACCTGAGAGAGCCTCACCGAACCCTTGGCCGCGCGCCTGATTGGAGAACTGCCCGGCAAGCAGCGCATCGCGGTTGGCGGCCTCCGCGCTCTGATTGGCGAACTGCCCGCCAGTCACCGCCTCGTCGAACCCTTGGCCGCGCGCCTGGTTCGCCGTTCCCGTGCGTGCGAGGGCTTCCGACAAGGCTTGCTGGCGCGCGTTGTTCGTGAAACCCGCGCCGGTCGTGCGCTCGCCGAACAGTTGCCCACGGTTCCCCTGCGAGATGCCGGCCAGTCTCGACAGTTCGTCGCCACCACCAATGATCGCGGCGTCTCGCGCGCGATCGTAGTCGAAACTGCGCGCGCGGTTGGACGTGTCCATCGCGTTGTTGAACGCCTCCGAGCCCTCGACGACGCCCATGTTGGCAAGGCGCGTGCGCTCGGCGCTGTCGCGTTGCTGCCATTGCGGGTCGAGGTAGGCAGCCTGTCGGTTGTAGAGCGCGTCCTGAGTCTGCCGCCGTGCCCCCTCAAGGTCATCGGCGCCGTAGAGTTGTGGCAGCCCCTGCGTGTCGATGCCACCGACGAGGCCCGGCCCCTGCACGTTCAGATCACTCTGTAGAGCAGGCAACCCGTTCGTGTTGAGGTTGCTCTGATAGCCCTGCTGCGCCACGTTGCTCTGCAACCCCGGTAATGCGCCCGTGTTGAGGCCAGACTGATAGCCCTGCTGCGCCACATCAGAGCGCAGAGCAGGCAAGCCAGAAGTGTCCATTGGCTGGCCGAACGTGTCGGTGACGCGACCGAGCATGCCCTGCGATGCCTGCCCGAATGCGAGGTCATTCGCGTTGTAGATATCAAGCAGCTCCTGCTGCTTCGGATCGAGGCTGATCGTCTGGTCGTAGACGGTCGCGCCAGTGGTTGGGTCGGTGCGCCCGGCGAAGGTCTGCTGTCCCCACGGCGTATAGGTCGCGCCGTGCGTGATCGCGTTATTGAACGCGGACGTGTCGCGGTTCATCTGCGTCTGAGCTGCGGCCGTCACGTTCGGATCAGGCGGCGGCGGCGGCGATCCGCCCTTCTTGGCGAGCGCAATCGCGCCGTCATACCACCGCCACTCTGACGCGCCCTCGTCGGTCACGTACCGGCCGATGTTCTCGTCCCATACTGAGACGGACTTCGTGTAGATTTTCACAGCCATCTGCAATCCTCGCGAAGCATCCCGTAGACGATCACATCGTCGTCCGGCAGGGCATGTCGCATGTAGCCTTCACGCCGAAAGCCGATATGCTCGTCGAAGCGTTGCGCCGCGACGTTGGTCGCTGGCACAAAGCCTGAGACCCGGCGACAGCCGAGTTGGACGAAGGGATATCGGAATGCCGCCCGGAGGTAGCTTCGGGACAGCCAGTTTGCGCCGACACCTGCAACATGCATGGCGATGTCGGCGCCTGAGTAAAGGTTATACACCACGCCCGCGATCAGGTCACCATCCTGCTCGTAGCCGATCGCAACGTACCACTCCCCCCATGACGGAACGTGCGGTATCAGAGCCTTCGCGAACTCGCCGACGCGCTCTTTTTGGTCAAGGACCAAACGACGCATTTTCGTATACGAAGTCGCTTGCCGCCCACGTCATCTGCACATCATCAGTCCGCGCTCGCAGCCGAGGCGCGATCGCGGAGCCGAACCCCTGCACTGTCCGCCAGTCCCGCAGCACAACCGCCGCGCCGCTCCATGTGACATCCCATATGCCGCCCCACGGGTCGCCGCCGCCAGCGCCAGTTTGCAGGAATACGGTCGGCTCATTGTCGCCATAATCTACGTCCACACCGAGAGCCACGTCCGACACGCCATCGGTTGAGAAGATCGGTCGCATCAGGTGAACTTGCACGTTCCTGCCGCGGCCACCGAAATAGTTGAATGCTTGCTTGCTGCTCGCCGTGATCGCAATGCCCGCGTCAGAGTAAGCGCCAACTTGGTCCGCCTTCGCGAGCACGCCGTCGCCACCCCAATAGAGTTGGTCTCGAACAACCTCGAAGGAGAAGCCGTTCCAGCCGATATACCGGCACCATGCGCCAGTCTGCACGTTCATCACGTACTGGCGCGATTCGACGTTCTCATTCGTCGGCACATTGAGGATCAGTTTGAACCCGGTCGGATGCAGCGTGAGCCCCCACCCTTGCCGAGCGCCATGGATCGAAACATCGCCGTTCACCAGGTTCCTGATTTTGTCCGACACGGCAACGGTCTGATCGCGCGTGTTCTGACTGATCGCGCGGCGTAGCGGTAGGATGCCGTCCGCGCAGATGAGCAGCGCGTCGGCCCCCCACTTGCACCATGCCCTGTTGCCCTTGATGACAGGACGCCCGACCCTGAACTGCGCGACCCGCGACCACGATGCTGCCACGGCGGGGTCCGTGCCAGAGAACGCCACGATCTCGCCTTCGGTGGACACGAACGCGATGTAATCAGCGAGTGCATTCGTCGCGTCGGTGATAGTGATGATGCTGTTGAGCGTCCCGCCCAATGCGAACAGGCTCGCGAGGTTCAGTTCGACCGTCGCGCCGGTGATCGAGTTGACGGGCAAGTACCGCACACGGAGCGAGTTCTTCACGCCGAACCAGAGACGCTCTGCATAGACACCTACCGTGAAGAAGTCGGCAGGCGTCCCGCCCGTCATCGCCGACGCGATCCACGTCGTGCCGTCGTATTGCAGCGGCACATCGGCGCCGTTGACGAGCGACAGAAACTGCCCGCCAACTGTGCCGAAGTTCACATAGTCATAGCGGCAGTTCGTGATGGCCTGAACCGCTGGCCCGCTCCCGCCGACGACAGCCGTGCTGAGCGCGCCGCCCGACGTGGCTTCCATGATGGAGTTCGTAGCACCGTCCACGGCCGCGAACACTTTGGTCGCAGTCAGCCCGTTGTAGGCGATGATGGACTGACACACGCCGGAGAACGTCGCGAACGCGGTGTACCCCCGGCGCACCGCCACGTCGGTCGTCTGCGGGAACCAGTTGTCCATCTGCAACGCATCGGTGCCCTTCATGTTGGCAACCGAGTCTCGCGCATTGAGTCCGCCGATCGGCGATGGGAGCGACAAGGATTGCGATTTCGCGGCGCCGGGTCTACGCGAAAGGACGGCCTGACGCATCTGCGTCAGCTCCCGATCAGACGCGGGATTGCCATTGGGATGTCATCGTTGAACACGCCCCCGCCGCTAAGTGAAAGTGTCGGCTTTGTGCCGTCGCGGGCCATGGCATCCGCGACCATACGCTCGTAGGAGGCGAAGTCCTCGGCATACTCCATGCCTTTCGCCTTCCGCCACCGCCACACGACACCCATGAGGATGATTTCGTCATCGAGCAGGAGAAGGTCGGTGTCCGCGACCGCGTTGCGACGATAGGTCACCCCGAGCGAGTCCGTCATGGTGCTGCGCGTGACGTACTCGAATGCGCAGGTCTGCCCCGCAGTCGGCGCGGGCAGGAACAGCAACTCGTTGCCGCGTATGCGGTACTCGCTGTAGGGCGACGTGATCGACACCGCCTCGTATCCTTGCCACGTTCGCCCGCTACGAGGCCCGTAGACGGGTTCGCGCGAAGTGCGGTTCCATATCGTCTCGTTGACGATGTAGCGCAACTCGCGCCCGCCCGTCAGGAGGCTCGCTAGCGTACCTTGAGACTGCGTTGCGACGGTCGTGAAGGTCTGCTCGAACGTGAGCGCCTGCCATGGGTAGCGGCTGCCGAGTTCGCGACATTCGTTGTTCAGCAACTCGACAAGTTGGACCACCTGAACGTCGGTGGACGCGAGTGCGACGTTCGGCGTCGGAATGCCGACTGTCTTCGTCGCTCGCTGAATGACTTCCAGCGCGTTCACTTCAGCTTCTTCGCCTCAAGTGCGGCCAGGCGCGTTTCCAGCGACTGGATGCGCCCGTCCCTATCATCGAGTTCCGCCCTCAGCGCCGCGACTTCCTCGGCGTTCACGCGACCGTCCTTCGCATCGAGCCATGCTCGTGCCTTCTGCTGCAACCCGCGTGCGCCCATGCCGATGCGACCGAGTGCTTCTTCGTTCGCCGCGGCCAAGTCCTCGACGGACTGGATACCGACCGCGATCATGCCTTCGGCGAGCGCGCGGTTCACCGCGGGCCACTCTCGCAGCGGGAAGCCATTGACCGGGCCTTCCATGCCCTGCTTCCATGCCTCGTACTGCGCGCGGTAGGACTTCGCCCACTCCCCGGGCA
The DNA here is from genome assembly GCA_017991005.1 of Gemmatimonadaceae bacterium. GTDB lineage: Bacteria > Gemmatimonadota > Gemmatimonadetes > Gemmatimonadales > Gemmatimonadaceae > Gemmatimonas. The sequence goes on from JAGNMU010000261.1 coordinate 4,210, forward strand.
GCCGGTTCATGGTGGCGAGATTGTCCTGCTGAGTCAGCCACTCCGTCGCGATGAACTCAGGGCCGTCCTTAGAGCCGATCTGGCGAACCGTGACCATATGCTGAGATTTGAGCACGAGATGCCCGGCCGCGATGGTCGCGTTGCGATCCTCGACGGACATATCGTGGAAACGAAGGAACGGCGGCCGCTCCGGCCCCATCTGTGCGAGTGGCATGGTCTGGCTCCAACATCGCCGCTCATGCGCGGCAGCGGGATCGTAGCACCAAAACCGGCGAGAGCCGAAGCCCTCGCCGGTTACGCCATTACAGCGTGCGACCCACTCGCGGCCAGTTGATCCAGCCAGCCGTGACACCCGCAGACCCGCCGGTAGCCACGTCGAGCACGATGCCCTCGATGACTTCCGAGCCTGCCGTCGCATCGTCGTCAACCTGACCGGCCGTGGCCGTCGAGTTGAGGTTGGTGTAGGCCGCTGCCAGCGCAGCCGTGCGCACCGTGCCTGACCCGTAGACCTGAAGCCAGCCGTAATCGGCCGCCGCGAATGCAGCGCGAGCGACACCCACTGACTTGCCGGCACCCGTGCCCGGCGCGGTCGTGGTGGTCGTGGACATCGCCGCTGTGAATGTGGACGAGTCGATGTCGCATACGTAGCCAGCGCCAGTGATGGCACCACCTGCCAGCACGTAGATGTAACTCTTGGTGCCGGTGTCCGATGCCTGAGTCGCGACCGTGCCGAGCGTGAACTGCGGCGTGGTGTGCGTGTCGGTCGGGCGAATTCCTGTCGTGAGCATGTTGGTTCTCCTTACGCCTTGACGACGCCCTGACGCTTGCGATTGCTGATCGTCAGGTTGCACTGGTGGATGATCGGAATCACGATGGCGTCTTGGTTGATCGCCCGCATCTCCGGCATGATCTCCATGTCGGCGTCCTGATGCACCACGACCGACACGTAGTCCGTGTTCACGAAGTACATGTGGGCCGATGGAATGCCGGAAGCCGCTGAGTCGAAGAACACCTCCGCGTTCTTGTACTTCATCGACACCATGCCGCCGCGCCCGGTATCTTCCGGCGCGTACCGCTTGAGCGATGTCTGCGACTGCTCGAAGAACGTGAAGTAGTCCTCGCTCGCCACGATGAGGTCCACCACATCCGCACCGCGAGTCGTGCGCAGATACAGCGGGAGCATCAGCGACTCAATCGTGGTCGAGGACGGCGTGATCGCGCCGCCGCCCTGGATCGGCGCCGCTGCGGACTGCAACGTGCTCTGCCAGAACGGGAATGCCGACGAGTCGATGCCGCCGACGGTGCCCGTGCCCGCATCGGAGATGAGCGACTGCAAGCCGCCAATCTGGTTCGACAGCGACCCGGACGAGTAGAAGTCCTCGGAGAGGTTGTTTGCGAGCGTGCGCTGCGCGTTCGTGATGCGCGCCTTGACGAGATTGACGATGCGGTTCTCGCCGCTGTTGCTGCGGATTTCGAGACCGCTCGCGGTGACGTGAACGGCCTGCTGGCGCCACGGGAACTCCGCCGCCGACAGGACATCCGACGCGGACGTGTTCAGCGGGTCATATCCGCTGTACCGCTGGTACGTCGCATTCTCGGCGTAGTCCAGCGGCTCGACGATCGACAGTCCGCCGTCCTCCCGCCGGACGCGGCCCTTCTTGGTGACGCGCCGATACAGCGCGTTGTGCTCGGACACGTTGTCGGCAATGAGCCGCTTGTGGTTGCGGTATGTGGTCGTCACCAGTTCGGTGAACGTCGAGAACAATGTGCTTTGCCCAGGCGATGCCATGGTGGACTCCTAGCGTTGCGGTTACGACGACATGAGCCTGCGATATTCATCGCGGATCGTGTCTTCCATCGAGCCCCGCTTCGGCGCGGTAGGAGTCGTCCCACGACGCGCGACGTTTGTTGAGGCGGCCTTGCTGGCGGCAGCGGCCTTTGCTGCATCGTCCTGCGAACGCTTCTGTGCCTGTTCGGCGAGAAGTTGTTCGCGAACGTCAGGAACCATCCAAACCGCCTTGTCGTAGGCTTCGTCCAGCGTGGTTGCCT